>NZ_CP022529.1:3642500-3715000 GCF_002237595.1 Labrenzia sp. VG12 | reverse complement strand
GGCTTAGAAGCAGCCATCATTTAAAGAAAGCGTAACAGCTCACTGGTCTAAATAAGGGGTTCCGCGCCGAAAATGTACCGGGGCTCAAGCCATACACCGAAACTGCGGGTGTGCGTAAGCACGCGGTAGCGGAGCGTTCTGTAAGTCTGCGAAGGGATACCCGTGAGGGGTCCTGGAGATATCAGAAGTGCGAATGCTGACATGAGTAACGATAAAGCGGGTGAGAGACCCGCTCGCCGAAAGTCCAAGGGTTCCTGCGCAACGCTAATCGGCGCAGGGTTAGCCGGCCCCTAAGGCGAGGCCGAAAGGCGTAGTCGATGGGAATGCAGTTAATATTCTGCAGCTTGGTGGTAGTGACGGATGCCGTGTGTTGTATCTCCTTATTGGATTGGGGGTGCAGCGAAGGTGTTCCAGGAAATAGCTCCACCGTATAAACCGTACCCGAAACCGACACAGGTGGACTGGTAGAGCATACCAAGGCGCTTGAGAGAACTATGCTGAAGGAACTCGGCAAAATGCTCCCGTAAGTTCGCGAGAAGGGAGACCTCAGTTCGGGCAACCGGATTGGGGTGGCACAGACCAGGGGGTGGCGACTGTTTATCAAAAACACAGGGCTCTGCGAAGTCGCAAGACGACGTATAGGGTCTGACGCCTGCCCGGTGCTGGAAGGTTAAGAGGAGGTGTGCAAGCACCGAATTGAAGCCCCAGTAAACGGCGGCCGTAACTATAACGGTCCTAAGGTAGCGAAATTCCTTGTCGGGTAAGTTCCGACCTGCACGAATGGCGTAACGACTTCCCCGCTGTCTCCAGCATAGACTCAGTGAAATTGAATTCCCCGTGAAGATGCGGGGTTCCTGCGGTCAGACGGAAAGACCCCGTGCACCTTTACTACAGCTTCACACTGGTATTCGTCACGACATGTGTAGGATAGGTGGTAGACGTCGAAGCAAGGGCGCCAGCTCTTGTGGAGTCATCCTTGAAATACCACCCTTGTCGTCATGGATATCTAACCGCGGTACAACAATATCCGGGACCGTGTGTGGCGGGTAGTTTGACTGGGGCGGTCGCCTCCCAAATGGTAACGGAGGCGCGCGAAGGTGGGCTCAGAGCGGTCGGAAATCGCTCGTTGAGTGCAATGGCATAAGCCTGCCTGACTGCGAGACTGACAAGTCGAGCAGAGTCGAAAGACGGCCATAGTGATCCGGTGGTCCCTCGTGGAAGGGCCATCGCTCAACGGATAAAAGGTACGCCGGGGATAACAGGCTGATGATGCCCAAGAGTCCATATCGACGGCATTGTTTGGCACCTCGATGTCGACTCATCACATCCTGGGGCTGGAGCAGGTCCCAAGGGTTTGGCTGTTCGCCAATTAAAGTGGTACGTGAGTTGGGTTCAGAACGTCGCGAGACAGTTCGGTCCCTATCTGCCGTGGGTGTAGGAGAATTGAGAGGATCTGTCCCTAGTACGAGAGGACCGGGATGGACGTACCTCTGGTGGACCTGTTGTGGCGCCAGCCGCATTGCAGGGTAGCTATGTACGGAAGGGATAACCGCTGAAAGCATCTAAGCGGGAAACCCACCTCAAAACCAGTTCTCCCTGAAGAGCCGTGGAAGACCACCACGTCGATAGGAAGCGTGTGGAAGTGTGGCAACACATGAAGCTTAGCTTTACTAATAGCTCGTTCGGCTTGATCGCTCTCATTAATCAATGTTCATCTTTTAGATGCGCTCCGCGCATCTAAAAGATCATCTTAAGTGCGCTATCGTCCTTTGGACTACTTGAGCGCGCCTGAAATGATCAAAAACAAGACCAGTTTTACCCCTCATGGAAACACAGTTCGAAGCGAAAGCTTCGCAAGGCCAAGCGGCCGTCGTCCGGTCAGGACGCGCTCCCGCAGGCCAGCGCTTGAAAAGCGCGGTGCGGCCGTGAGGGAATAGCAAACTGCGCTTCGCCGGCCTGGTGGCCACTGCGGGGAGCCCCCACCCGATCCCATCCCGAACTCGGCCGTGAAACTCCCCAGCGCCAATGGTACTGCATCTTAAGGTGTGGGAGAGTAGGTCGCCGCCAGGCCTGCAAATCGCAGTTTGTTGCTCAACGATGAAACCTCTTGCCGGTCAATCCGGATCCCAGCACCTCATAGCTCAACGCACCAGGGTGCTGGCACCATGGAGCAGACCCGTTTGCCCGAAGGCGAAAGCCGAGGACAAACAAAGCAAAAATGTCCGGGCACAAAAAAAGCCCCTCCTGGATACTTCGGTAACCCGGAACCAAAAAATAACGCGGGATGGAGCAGCCCGGTAGCTCGTCAGGCTCATAACCTGAAGGTCGCAGGTTCAAATCCTGCTCCCGCAACCAACAAATAACCCGGCCACAAGCCGGGCTTTTTTGTTGGTAACGGATACAGATTTTAACATGACCGGGGCCCCACAAGGAGGGCAAAGCCCGACGCAACCGGGCAGAAAACAATCAAAGCCTGCTCACAAAACCAAATCAAAAAAGCCCGCTCGGTTCATGCCGGCGGGCTCTTTGATGTTGGGAGATACGACGTGGACCACGAGCCAAATTCAGTCCCAAACACCCCTTGTGTCGATTTTTCAAGTTTCTTGCATTTTGAACCACCTCTTTCAAAGAGGAAGAATTGAACGAAAATTCTATTTATTTTCAACATTCTACAGAATCGGCTGGTCTGCTCGTCTCTTAATCACTGCGTTCAAGATCTGAAATAATTTTCAATAAAAGAAATAAATACCGAAACTGTTTGACCCCTAGTTTGAGCGTCCCTTATCTCTGTTCGCGTCGGGATAAAAACCGGCGCATGAAATTTCTTGCAGTCCTCGCTGAAATCAGGTGGCAGAGCTGCAGGACCGGGAGGAGCAGCTCTAGGGAGGAAACTATGGGCGCTTTGAAAGTGAAGGCCATTCTGGCATCGGCAGCCGTGTCTGCCGCGATCATGACTGCAGCACCGGCGGCTGCAAATGGTTTGAAATGCGAGCCGGGCGAAACCTACATCATGAATGTGATGGTCTCGGGCCATCCTTACTGGGTGCCGGTCTATCAGGGCTTCAAGCAGGCAGCCGAAGCGTTCGGTTGCGAGACCATCTTTTCCGGCACGCCGGACTACGACATCACCAAGCAGATTGCCTCCTTCGAACAGGACATGGTGAAGCAGCCGGCTGGTATCCTGCTGCACCCGATGCAGTCGGATCCGTTCATCGAGCCGATCAACCGCGCCATGGAGAACGGCACCGAGATCGTTACTTTTGCGGCGGATTCGCCGAAATCCAACCGCACCGCCTACATCACTTCCGACAACCTGGCCGAAGCCAAGTTCGCCGCAGAGGAGATCGTCAGCCAGGTGGGCGACAGTGCCGAATATGCGGTTCTGGAGAATCCGGGCCAGTCCAATCACGATCTTCGGGTCACGGCGCTCATTTCCTATATGGAAGAGAATTACCCGAACATGAAGCTGGTCGGCCGGCAGGCCACCAACCAGGACAGCAACGCCGCCTACCGGGCAACCGGCTCGATCCTGCAGGCCAACCCGAACCTGGCAGCACTCTGGATTCCGGAAGCCGGTTCCGCGGAAGGGGCCGTTGCAGCAGTGCTGGAGGCTGAAGCCAAAGTATTGATCATGCACGCCGATGTCACGCCGACCACGCTGGAACACATCAAGGCCGGCAACATCCACATGGCGCTCAATCCGAACCAGGGCATGCAGGGTTTCATGGGGTTCATGGCCACCTTTCTGGCAGCGCATTCCGACGTGTTCGACCCCTTCAACGACTACAAGGTCTCCGGCTATAACCCGGTGCAGATCCCTTACGTTGACAACGGCTTTGCCGTGATCACCAAGGAGAACGCCGACAGCTTCGACCTCAATGTCTACATGGAAGGCCGCGATCCCAGCTGATCCGGTTCCCGGGGCGGGGCGTTCGCCCCGGGCTTTTCGCTGTCCCTGCAGATCGTGCAGGTGCGGGCAGCGTATTTTCCTGACAACAGCAATGCCAAGATGGCTGTCATGACCGACGATGTGATCCTCAAGATCTCCAATCTTTCGAAGTCCTTTGGGCCTGTCCATGCCCTGAAAGGTGTCGACTTCGAACTGCGCCGCGGCGAGATCCACGCGCTTGCAGGAGAAAACGGTGCCGGCAAGTCGACGCTGATGAATGTGATCGACGGCATCCTGCAGCCCGACAGCGGCGAGATCGCTTTCGACGGGGCGCCCGTCAAGATCACCTCTCCGGCCATGGCCCAGAAGCTGGGCGTGGGCTTCGTGCACCAGGAAATCGCGCTCTGTCCGGATGTGTCCGTTGCAGAAAACATCTTCATGGCAACGACCAACACAAGCCGCTCGCTGCTGATGAACTATCAGGCGCTGGAAATAAAGGCCGCCGATGTGCTTGGCGAACTTGTCGACATCAACCCGGCAACCCTGGTGCGGGATCTTTCCATCTCTCATCAGCAGCTTGTCGAGATCGCCAAGGCGCTGACGCTCGACTGCCGGGTGCTGATCCTGGATGAACCAACCGCTGCGCTGACGGAAAAGGAGGCGCAGATACTGTTCAGGATCATGCGCCGGCTCGCCGACAAGGGCATTTCGATCATCTACATTTCGCACCGCATGGTCGAGATTTTCGACAATTGCGACCGGGTGTCCGTCTTCCGGGACGGCCAACACGTCACCACACGCAACGTCGCCGAGATCACACCGGATGATGTCGTCAACGCCATGGTCGGGCGGGTCATTGATGAGCTGTATCCGCGCAAGCAATCCGAGGCCGAGCGGTCGGACGAAATCATTCTGGATGTGCGTAATCTCAGTGAGCGGACCAGGTTCAAGGATGTGTCGTTTCAACTGAAGAAAGGTGAAATCCTGGGGCTTGCCGGCTTGATCGGGGCAGGGCGGAGCGAAATCGTCAAGGGCATCTGCCGGCTCGAGGGCGAGGTCAGCGGCGAGGTGATGCTGAACGGCACGCCGCTTGCTCTCGCCAGCTACCAGGACAGTATTGCGGAGGGCATTGTCTATCTCTCCGAGGATCGCAAGGGCGACGGTGTCTTTCTGGACATGCCGATCGCCGGAAATGTATCCGCCCTGAAACCGGAGCAGGTGGCCAACGGCCTGGGCCTGATCGTCCGGCAGAAGGAAGAGGCGCAGGCCGAGACACTTGGAACACGGCTCAATCTCAAATACGGCGCCTTGTCCGATCCGGTGTCGTCGCTGTCCGGCGGCAACCAGCAGAAGGTGGCGATCGCGAAGATGCTGTCAGTCAATCCCAAGCTGATCTTCCTGGACGAACCGACCCGGGGTGTCGATGTCGGTGCAAAGGCGGAAATTCATCGCATTCTCAGGAACCTTGCCGCAAGCGGTGTCGGCATCCTGGTCATCTCCTCCGAATTGCCGGAACTGATCGGTGTCTGCGACCGCGTGCTCGTGGTGCGCGAAGGCCGCATCAGCGGTGAAGTCCGGGGAACCGAAATGACTGAAGAAAACATCATGCACCTGGCGTCGGTCGGCGCCCAGGCAGCCATACAATAACAGTGGGGGAAACCATGGAAGACGCTGTCTCGCTGGCGGGCGCACCAGAGAACAAATCGCCGGAGGCGTCCCCAATACGCCGCCTCCTGCGGATGCGCGAGACCGGGCTGATCGCCATCATTCTGGTGCTGTTCATCGTGATGTCCTTCGCCTCACCCTACTTTCTGACCTGGGTGAACATGCGCGCCATGGTGATGGCCTTCGCCGTTGAAGGGATCGTGGTGGTCGGCATGACCATCCTGCTGATTTCGGGCGGCATCGATCTCTCCGTCGGCTCTGTCACGGCACTGGCCATGGTGATCGCCGGCTGGCTGTTCCTGAACGGTGTCGATCCGTGGGTGGCCTCCGCGATCTCGATTGCCGCCTGCACCGGTATCGGCGCGTTCATGGGCTTTTTTGTCACCCGTGTCGGCCTGCACCACTTCATTGTGTCGCTGGCCGTCATGGTGATCGCCCGCGGGGCCTGTCTTCTTGGAACGGGCGGGCGCCCACTCGGCCTCTTCACGCTGCCGCCGGAGTTCAAGTTCATCGGTCAGGGCTCGATCGGGCCGATCCCGGTGGTCATCCTGATTTTTCTGGTGGTGGTGATCGGCTTCGACTTCATGCTGCGGCGAACCACGCTGTTCCGCAAGGTGTTCTACACCGGTTCCAACGAGAAGGCCGCCGCCTATTCCGGGATCCGGACCAAGCGGGTGATCTTCTTCACCACCACGCTGTGCTCCGCGCTCTGTGGCATTGCCGGGATCATCTACATGGCCCGTTTCGGGTCCGCGCAACCCACTTTCGGCATCGGCATGGAGCTGAATGTGATTGCAGCGGCCGTGATCGGTGGTGCCAGTCTCAAGGGCGGCTCGGGAACCATTTTCGGCGCGATTTTGGGTGCGGTGCTGCTCTCCGTTGTCTCCAGTTCGCTCGCCCTTCTGGATGTCTCGGTCTACTGGCAGGACATCATCCGCGGGTCGATCCTGCTCGCCGCTGTTTCCATCGACCACTATCTGGTCAAGAAGCGCGCCTGACGCATAACGAAAGGCTGGATTTCATGGCTGACAAGAAAACCGATATCGAGCTGATGCGCCAGATGCACACGGTGCTGGTGCTGCATTTCCTGGAGGGCAAGAAACAGTCGGAGATTGCGGAACTGCTCAACCTGTCGACCTCCAAGGTCAACCGCCTGATCACCCAGGGGCGCAAGCTCGGCATGGTCAAGATCGATGTCGAGAACCCGTTCCAGCGTCTGAGCGACCTTGAAAACCTTCTGGAAGAGGCGACACCGCTCGCAAAGGCACTGGTGACCTCCGCCGTCGAGGGCAGTCCGGCAACCACACTCCGGCAGGTCGGGCTTGCGGCGGCCAACCACCTGGTCGAGACCTTGCGCGACGGAGACGTCATCGCAATCACCGGTGGCAAGGCGGTCGGTGCGGTGGTGCAGAACATCGAGACGGACCGCAAGTTCGATGTCACCGTCGTGCCCTTTACCGGGGGCGTCCAGGGCAAGTATCACACCGACGTCAACCATCAGGCCATGCTCCTGGCCGACAAGCTCGGCGGCCGGGCCATGCAGTTGCACGCACCGCTTTTTGCCGAAAGCCGGGAACAGCGCGACATGCTGATGGAAGTCGCCTCCATCCGGGAAGCGCTTGATCTGGCGCGCCGGGCAACGGTGGCCCTGGTCGGTATCGGGTCCATCGCAACGCCGGGCTCGAGCTACTACGACCTGCATCCGATGCCCGACGCTGATCGCAAGATGCTTATCGGCAGCGGTGTCAGCGCCGAGTTTCTGGCCTATCTGATCAGGAATGACGGTAGTGTTGCGGACTACGCGCTGAACTCCCGTCTCGTCGCCCTGCATCCCTCGGAACTGCAGCAATGTTCGCGCGTGATCGGCGTTGTTTCAGGCGAGGAGAAGGTCTGGCCGATCCGCTCGGTCCTCAATGGCAACTATCTCAATTCACTTATTCTGGACGAGGACACCGCCAGTGAGGTCCTTGCAACCATGGAAGGCAAGCAAGATGTCGCATGAAATGTTGACGCGCGAAATCGGTCGATCCGGCATCAAGGCGTCGGCCATCGGGCTCGGAACCTGGGCCATCGGTGGCTGGATGTGGGGCGGGACGGATGAAGCCCGTTCGATCTACGCCATCCGGGCCTCCATTGATGAAGGCGTGACCCTGATCGATACCGCGCCGGCCTATGGCCAGGGCGTTGCCGAAGAGATCGTCGGCAAGGCGATCAGGGGCCGCCGCGACCAGGTGGTCCTTGCCACCAAATGCGGCCTCGTCTGGCACACGCAAAAGGGCAATCACTTTTTCGACTATGACGGCGCGCCGGTGCACCGCTATCTCGGCAAGGACGCAATCATCTACGAGGTCGAGCAGAGCCTGAAGCGGCTCGGTACGGAAACAATCGACCACTACATCACGCATTGGCAGGACCCAACGACCCCGATCGACGAAACCATGGAGGCACTGGAGAGCTTGAAATCCCAAGGCAAGATCCGGTCGATCGGCGCCAGCAACACGTCCGCGGATGACGTGAGGGCCTACGTGGCGGCCGGGCAGCTCGACGCCATCCAGGAAGAATATTCGATGGTCAAACGGGACATTGAAGCAACCTTGATCCCGCTGTGCCGGCAGAACGGGGTGTCCGTGCTGAGCTATTCCTCGCTGGCGCTTGGACTTCTCACCGGCAAGGTCGGACCGGACCGCACGTTCGACGGAGACGACCAGCGCAAGGACAATCCGCGTTTTTCCATCGAAAACCGGCAGAAAGTCGCCTTGCTGATGGAGGTGATCGAACCCATCGCCGCGGCCCATAACGCCACCAAGGCGCAGGTGGTTATTGCCTGGACGCTGCAACAACCGGGCATCACCTTCTCGCTCTGCGGGGCGCGGAACCCGGACCAGGCGGCCGAAAACGCCAAGGCCGGACGGCTGCGTCTGACAACGGAAGAGATCGACGTCATCGGCGCGGCCGCTGCTGTCCACCTGACTGAGCTCGCCGCTTAAGTCAGTCACCACTTACTGAGACGGAAGGGCGCCGAAGGCAGCTTCGGCGAACGGGAGAGGCATGTCCGCAGAACGGCAGACCATATGGGACCGGATAGCCCGCGACGGTGCATTCGACGCAGTCATTGTCGGCGGCGGCATCAACGGCATCGGCGTCTATCGCGATCTGGCGCTGCAGGGGCTGAAAGTGCTTCTCATTGAGAAAAATGACTTCTGTTCCGGTTGCAGCGCCGCGCCGTCGCGCATGATCCATGGCGGTTTGCGATATCTGGAGAACGGCGAATTCGATCTTGTGCGAGAGTCCTTGCGGGAACGCGACGCGTTGCTGGTCAACGCGCCGCATCTGGTGCACCCGTTGCCGACAGTCATCCCGATCACGTCCTATTTGTCCGGGCTGTTGAACAGCGCAGCGAGTTTTCTCGGTGTGTCCGGCAAACCCGCCAACAGGGGAGCCTTGCCGATCAAGCTCGGCCTGACGCTCTATGACTGGGTGACGCGCAAGCGCCGTTTGTTGCCGAAACACAGGTTCGACGGTGCATCGGCCACGCGTATAAGGTGGCCGAAACTGACCAATGCGATCCGCTGCTCAGCGACCTACCACGACGCCTGGATCAGCCAACCGGAACGTCTCGGCCTTGAATTGCTCAAAGATGCCGTGGAGCGCGCGCCGGACTGTGCCGTCCTCAACTATGCCTGCCTGAAACCCGAGGGGAACGGCTATTGCGTTGAAGACGGACTGACCGGCCAGGCCCTGCCGGTTGCGCCCAAAATCATTGTCAACGCAACCGGCGCCTGGCTGGATGATGCGATTGACGAACTTTCGGGCAATACCGGCCACGATGCGCTGGTCTCCGGCACAAAGGGCTCGCATCTCGTTCTGGACAATGCGGAGCTTGAAGCCGCGCTTGGCGGTCATATGGTCTATTTCGAAAATTCAGATGGCCGGGTTTGCATTGTCTTTCCGTTTTTCGGCAAGGTACTTGCCGGATCGACGGACATTCGGGTGGCGTCTGCGCGCCGTGTGCGCTGTGAGCCGGAGGAGGAGGCCTATATTCTGGACTCGCTCCGGCTGGTGTTTCCCGATCTTGCGTTCGGCGCCGAAGACATTGTCTTCAGCTATAGCGGCATTCGCCCCCTTCCAAAGAGCGATCACGATTTCACTGGCCGGATCTCCCGCGGACATTTCACGCAGCGCCTTGAGGGGGCGGTGCCGCAGATCTGCATGATCGGCGGCAAGTGGACGACCTTCCGCGCCTTTGCCGAGCAGACTACTGATGAGGTTCTGGCGGCCCTCGGCCACACACGCAAGACCGGGACGCTCGAATTGCCCATCGGTGGCGGCAGGAACTTCCCCCAGGCGGCCGCGATCCTGGAACGGGATCTCGTTTCCAGTTTCGGCATTGACCAGAAGCGGGCAGCGTATTGCGCTGCGACCTATGGCACGGCGGCACGGGAAGTTCTCGCCTTCTGCCAGGCCCGTGACGATGACACCCGACTGGGCGCAACGAGCGAAATCACCGAAGCAGAGATCGCCTGGCTGGCCAGCAGCGAATGGGTCGTCACACTTGCCGACATCGTGCTGCGCCGGACGACTCTGGCGATCCGGGGCCAGCTCAGCCTGGAGTTGGTCGACAGGCTGGCAGAGATCGTCGCGGCAGAGCTGGGGTGGTCCGTCGAAGACATGGCCCGTCAGCGCAGAACCCTCATAGACGAGCTTGAAACCTATCACGGCGTCTCTCTTGAAGCGCCGCAGAACGAAGAAATCAGCAGGAGCAGAATATGCGTTTGAGCCCGAAAGTCCGCATGAACCGGATGTTCACCCATGGCGGTTGCCTCGATGTAGCGGTCGATCACGGTGTCTGCAACGAGCCCAGCTTCATGTTTGGCCTGGAGGACATGGCCGCCGTGGTTGATACGCTCGTGAAGGCGGGACCAGATGCGATCCAGATGGCTTATGGCCAGGCCGACCTGTTGCAGGCGCGCCCGGAAAAGGACAAGCCGGCACTGGTGATGCGGATCGACATGGGCAATCCCTATAACGATCAGCGCCACCGGGTCATGTGGTCGATGCTTCAGAACGCGGACGATCCGATCATTGGGGCGCTGGAGATGGATGCCGCCTGTGTGGTGGTGAACCTGTTCATGCTTCCTGATGAACCGGACCTGTTTCGCCAATGCGTGGAAAACATTTCGCGCGTTCGCGCGGCCTGCCATAAATACGGCATGCCCTTGATGATCGAGCCGCTGGTGATGCTGCCTAACGATATTCGCGGCGGCTACCAGGTCGATGGCGATGCGGACAAGATCGTCACCCTCGTGCGGCTGGCCAGCGAGATGGGAGCCGACATCATCAAGGCTGACCCCACTGACAACCCGGACGATTTCCACCGTGTCGTCGAAGCGGCCAGGGTACCGGTCCTTGTGCGCGGGGCGGCAAGGAAGATCTGCAGACCGTCCTGAAAAAATCGGCTGCACTCATGCAGCAGGGTGCGAAAGGCATGGTCTACGGGCGCAATATCTATCAGCATGACAACCCGAAAGCGGTTGTCGCTGCCCTGATGGCGATGATTCACCAGGGCGTCGATGGCGACGAAGCATGGGACATCTACAATCGTGGCTGACGAGACGACATATCTGCTGGGTCTGGACGCGGGCAACACGGTGATCAAGGCGGTGCTGTTCGACCTGGCCGGGCGCCAGATTGCGATGGCGGCGCTGGACGGCCAGTCGCTGTCACCCCGGCCCGGGCATGTGGAGCGGGGGCTTGTCGAACTCTGGCAGAATGCTCAGCACGTGATCCGGGCCTGCCTTGAAAAGGCGGCGATTGATCCCACGCAAATTGCAGCCGTCGGCTGCGCCGGGCACGGCAACGGGCTTTACCTGCTCGACAAGGCAGGCGACCCGCTTCTCGGCATTCAGTCGCTCGATACACGTGCCGCCGACCATGCGGAGACGTTGGCCCAACGCCATGGCGAGCAGCTGCATGCGCTCAGCCTGCAGAAACCCTGGCCATCGCAGACACCTTCTCTCCTCAGCTGGATCAGGTCCAACCGGCCTGAGCTTTATGATGCAGCCGGGACAGTGATGCTGTGCAAGGATTTCATCACCTATCAGCTCACCGGTGAACGCGTCAGTGATATTTCCGACATGTCGGGCTGCGGCTTTCTCCGCATGCCGGACTGCCGCTATGACCCGGATATTCTGGACCTGTTTGGTCTGCAGGATGCCGCGGCGCTTTTGCCCCGGTTGGTGGCGCCGGCAGAGATTGCCGGCACCGTCACCGCGCCGGCGGCAGCCGCAACAGGACTTGCCGAGGGCACGCCTGTTGGCGGAGGTTATTTCGACGTCGTCGCCAGCGCGCTCGGGTCTGGCGTGGTGCGTCCGGGCGAGGCCTCGATTATTGCCGGCACCTGGAGCATCAATCAGGTGTTTTCAAGGGAACCGCTCAATGATCCCGCCATCTTCATGGCGGCGGGCTTCGCGCCCGGCCGGTTCGTCAATATCGAAGCCAGCGCCACCTCCGCGGCCAATCTGGAATGGTATGTGCGTGAACTGGTCGAGCGTGGAAGGCATCACGACGATCCCTTTGGCTACTGTAATGATGTGATCGGCGAGGTCGCGCCGGCCATCGATGATCCGTTCTTCCATCCGTTTCTCTATGGCTCTGGGCAGGCAGCTGATTTTCGCGCGGGCTTTTACGGTCTGGCCGGCTGGCATGGCGAAGGCCATCTCTTGAGGGCCTTGTTTGAAGGTGTCCTGTTTGAACATCGCCGGCATATCGAAACGCTGACCGCGTCCGGCGTTCCATTCAACGAGGCTGTTCTATCGGGGGGCGGCTCGCGCAGTCCGATCTGGCCGCAGATGTTTGCAGATTGCCTCGGGGTTCCGATCCGTGTTGCCGAGGCGCAGGAGACCGGGGCGCTGGGGGCTGCAATCGGAGCCGGTATCGGCGGTGGTCTCTTTGCAGATTACGAAGACGCGGTAGCGGCCATGACGCGGACAAAGTGTCATCACCAGCCTGACCCGGCCATGAAACCCCACTATGACAGCCGCTACACCATCTATCTGAAGCTGGTTGAAGCCATGCGGCCGGTCTGGTCCGAGTTGGCGGCACTGTGCAATCCGAGAGACCTGTGACATGAAAGCCGTAGGGTTCTACAAATCGCTGGCGATTACGGATGCCGAGAGCCTCCTGGATGTCCTGCTCGACGATCCCGTGCCGGGAGAGACGGACCTTCTGGTCTCCGTTGAAGGTGTTTCGGTCAATCCGGCTGACGCCAAACGCCGGGTGCGGACAGCGGCTGAAAAGCCGCATGGAACGCCCTTTGTGCTCGGCTATGACGCCGTCGGTATCGTCAAGAGCTGCGGCAGCGCGGTGACCGGTTTTGAGCCGGGTGATCGCGTCTGGTATGCGGGCGATGCCAATCGGCCCGGCTCCTATGGCGAGATGCAATGCGTCGATCATCGGATCGTATCGAAGGCCCCGAAAGGTACATCGCCTGAGGCAGCTGCCTCCATGCCTCTGGTCAGCCTGACCGCCTGGGAGATGCTGTTCTCACGGCTTCAAGTGCCGTCGGATGAACGGCCTTTCACGCTGCTTGTGATCGGTGGCGCGGGCGGTGTCGGATCGGTGACGACCCAGATCGCCCGCAAGCTGACGAATGCAACGGTGATTGCGACGGCGTCCAGACCGGAATCAGCCGACTGGTGCTGCAAGATGGGCGCCCATCACGTCGTCGATCACCGTGATCTCGTTGCGAGCACACGTGCCGCCGGGTTTGAGCATGTCGACTATATCGTGCAATACGCCGATACGGCCCAGCACTGGGACGCCATGTGCGAGCTGATCGCGCCGCAGGGACGGATCGGCACGATTGTCGAGACACCGGACACGCTCGACATTTCCAAACTGCAGGGAAAATCCGCCGCGCTGATGTGGGAACTGATGTTCACTCGCTCGCTTTTCGGCACGTCGGACATGCACCGACAAGGCGAGATCCTTGCCCGCATGGCACGCCTTGTGGAAGACGGCGTGATCTCGACAATTGAGACCAGGGTGCTGAACGGGTTGAGTTCCGCGACCCTGAAACAGGCACACGGGATCATCGAAAAAGCCGCGATGATCGGAAAACTCGTTGTCCGATACTAGGCTCAAGGGCTACCTTTTTTCCTGGCGCCCAGAGTGCTCATACTAACAATCGCAAAAACCCAGAAGCAGAACGGACTTTTCATGAGCGCGCCGGACAGATTGGATGGAACCTACGACTACATCATCGTCGGGGCAGGAACGGCCGGCTGTGTTCTCGCCAACCGTCTGACGGAAGACCCGTCGGTGAAGGTGCTGCTGCTGGAAGCAGGCGGTTCGGACAATTACCACTGGGTGCATATCCCGGTCGGCTATCTTTATTGCATCGGCAATCCGCGCACGGACTGGATGATGAAAACCGCGGCAGAGCCCGGGCTCAACGGTCGCAGCCTGGTCTATCCGCGCGGCAAGGTTCTGGGTGGCTGCTCGTCCGTCAACGGCATGATTTACATGCGCGGCCAGGCGGCCGACTATGATCACTGGCGGCAGCTTGGCAATGTCGGCTGGTCCTGGGACGACGTCCTGCCCTACTTCCTGAAATCGGAAGACCATTATGCCGGCAAGACCGACATGCATGGCGAGAACGGAGAATGGAAGGTCGCCAAGCAGCGGCTTGAATGGGACATCCTGAAGGCCGTCCAGGAAGGGGCCCGGGAATTCGGGATCGAACCGCGTGCGGATTTCAACGACGGCAACAATGAGGGCAGCGGCTTCTTCGAGGTCAATCAGAAGAAGGGCGTGCGCTGGAACACCGCCAAGGGCTTTTTGCGCCCGGCCATGAAACGTCCGAACCTGCGCGTGCTCACCCATGCGGAGACGGACAGTCTTGTTCTGGAGGGCAAACGCGTCGCAGGCCTTCGCTTCACGCATAAGGGCCGCAGCCTGACGGCAATGGCTGAGCGAGAAGTGCTGCTCGCCGCCGGGGCGATCAATTCGCCGAAGATCCTGGAACTGTCGGGTATCGGTGCGCCGGATATTCTGAAGGAGCGTGGTCTGGACGTGCGCCATGAAAGCGCTGGTGTTGGCGAGAACCTGCAGGATCACCTGCAGATCCGGACGGTCTACAAGGTGGAAAACGCCAGGACCCTCAACACGATGGCCAACAGCCTGTTCGGCAAGGCGAAGATCGCCCTGCAATATGCCCTGACCCAATCCGGCCCGATGTCCATGGCGCCGAGCCAGTTCGGCATGTTCACCAAGTCTGACCCGTCTCTGGAAACGCCGGACCTGGAATATCATGTTCAGCCGCTGTCAACCGACAAGCTTGGGGATCCGCTGCATCCGTTCCCGGCAATCACCATGTCGGTCTGCAATCTCAGGCCGGAAAGCGTTGGCTCCGTCCATGTCACCCAGGAGGGGAACCGGGCGCAGCCCGACATTCGCCTCAACTACCTGTCGTCTGAAAAGGACAAGGACATCGCGGTCAAGTCCGTCCGTCAGGCACGCAAGATCATGACCGCAAAGGCACTTTCGGCCTACCGACCGGAGGAGATCCTGCCCGGACCGAAGGTCGAGAGTGACGAAGAGCTTCTGACAAGGATCGGCGATATCGGCACCACCATCTTCCACCCCGTCGGCACCTGCCGCATGGGGGCGGATGAGGCGTCGGTGGTCGATCCCGAACTGCGGGTTCGCGGCCTGGAGGGCCTGCGTGTGATCGATGCTTCGATCATGCCGAAAATCGTCTCCGGCAACACGGCCTCTCCCGTCGTGATGATCGCCGAAAAGGCCGTGGACATGATGCGCGCGGGCGCGCGGGTTTAGGTCTTTTCCAGCCGACTCTCCCACATGCTCTGCTTCATCCTGAGGAGCGAGCTTGCGCGCGTCTCGAAGGATCGGCTGCTGTCTCCGAGACAAGGGGCCGATCCTTCGAGACGGGCTTTTCGGTCCTCCTCAGGATGAGGTCGCGTTTGCGGCGCGGTTGCCGGGTGTTGGGGGATGATGTGAGGGGGCTTTGACGTCTCAGATCCCGAACTTGTCCCGCATCCGGTAGACCAGAACCGAGGGGGCCAGGAACCAGGGCGTGCCGGTGTAGAACGGCCTGGTCGGGAAGGGGATGCGTTCGAAAGCCGAAGGGGCCTTCTCAAGGCCGGCCGCTTTCTGGCCGATGCGCATGCCAAGATAGCTCGCCATGCCGACGCCCGATCCGCAATAGCCGCCGGCAAAATAAAGCCCGTTGTCTTCGCCGGCATGCATTAGCGTGTCGAACGTGTAGCCGACAAACCCCATCCAGGCGTGGCTGATCCTTGTTGTTTCAAGTTCGGGAAAAAGAGCCGTCATGTCCCGGTGCAGCTTGAGGGCACTGTTGCGCGGATCGGTTTCGCTCAAAGAGACGCGGCCGCCGAAGAGAACGCGTTTCCGGTCTGGTGACAGGCGATAGTAATAGACGAGCTTCCGCGTATCGGAGAGCACTCTGTTTGTCGGGAACAGTCTGTCGACAAGGTCACTTGGCAGTTCTTCGGTGGCAATCACATAAGAACCGATGGGGATGAGGCGGCGCTGGTGCCAGGGCGAGAGGGCGCCGGAATAGCCGTTGGTGGCAAGGATCACCTTGCCGGCCCTGACCGCGCCTTCCGTTGTCAGGACGTTGAAGCCGCCGGAGCCGCGTTCGATCGACAGCACCCGGCAGGCGCCCTTGACCATTGCGCCCGTGCGAAGCGCCTTTTTCAGCAGCGAGGGGTGATAGGTGCCGACATCGATGCTGCAATGATGCGGAAAGACGATGCCGCCGTGATAGGCGTCGGTGCGGAGTTCGCTGGCCATCTCGGCCCGGGGCACCATGAAAGTGTCGGTGGTCCAGACCGGGTGTCCTGCAGCGCTGTCCTGTGCCAGCCTGTCATACAGATGCGGCTTGTGGGCGCCATGAAAGCGGCCTACCTCCTTGAGGCCCATGTCGATGCCGTCTTCGCTGGCCAGGGTGTGCATGTAGTCGAGCGACGCCTGGCCCTCGAGACAGAGCTGCGTGGCAAGCTCGATGCCGTATTTCCTGGTCAGGGCTGCAAAGGATGGCTTGAGGCTGGTGGAAAGCTGACCGCCATTGCGCAAACTGCAGCCCCAGCCGGGGTGTTCGGCATCCAGCACCAGCGTGCCGATGCCCACACCGGCGGTCTGAAGGGCGGCGTTCAGCCCGGTATAGCCGCCGCCGACGATCAGCACATCGATGTCCGACGGAAGAGCCGTGTCGGGCAGCGGGACAGATGGTGCCACGTCCTGCCAGTAGGGCGTCGTCTTGTATCCGTCTGCGAACAACGCCT
Organism: Labrenzia sp. VG12; assembly: GCF_002237595.1. NCBI lineage: Bacteria > Pseudomonadati > Pseudomonadota > Alphaproteobacteria > Hyphomicrobiales > Stappiaceae > Labrenzia > Labrenzia sp. VG12. The sequence goes on along the minus strand of NZ_CP022529.1, from coordinate 3,698,119 downwards.
GTGTCATCGGATCTCCTAAGCTGCCCGCGTGTCTTCCAGGATCAGATCGGCCCCCTTCTCGCCGACCATGATGGCCGGGGCATTGGTGTTGCCGGAGGTGACCGTCGGAAAGACCGAGGCGTCGACCACACGCAAGCCCTCGACACCATAGACCTTCAGCCGCGCGTCAACCACGTTCTCGCCGCTGTCCGGTCCCATGCGGCAGGTGCTGACCGGGTGGAACACGGTTGAGGCGCGGTTGCGCGCATCTTCCAGCATGTCTTCGTCCGACTGAACGGCGGGGCCGGGGGTGATCTCCGTGTCGATCACCGACTGCAGCGCCGGGCTCGCGGCGATCTTGCGCAGGAGTTTGCAGCCTTCGATCATCTCGTTGAGATCGTGGTTGGTGCTGAGGGAATTCGGGTGGATTTCCGGTGCGTCGAACGGGTTTGCCGAACGCAAGCCGATATGACCGCGGCTCGTCGGACGGGTGGGCTGCATGCCCAACAGGAAGCCGGGAAATGGGTCCGGGTTCATCAGCGGGCGTTTGCCCTTGGGCGCCTTGGTGTAGCTGACCGGTGAGAAATAGAGCTGCATGTTCGGCCGCTCGCAGTCCGGATTGCTCTTCACAAACCCGCCGGCCTGATTGACGCTGAGCGACAGCGGGCCGCTCCGTGTCAGGACATAGCGGATGCCCTGGGCAAGCTTGCCCCACCAGGGATAGAGCTGCTGATTCAGCGTCGGCACTTTCGAGCGGTAGAGATAGTCCAGGCCGAGATGGTCCTGCAGGTTCCGGCCGACAGCAGGAGCGTGGACCTTCGGGGCAATTCCTTTTGCCTTGAGAGTTTCACCGTCGCCGATGCCGGACAGCATCAGAATCTGTGGTGAGTTGACGGCGCCTGCGCTGAGGATCACCTCCCGCCGCGCCCGCACCGTTTTTTCTTCGCCGCCCTGGCTGTAGACGGCACCGGTGACCCGGCCATCCTCCAGAACAAGACGTGTGGTGTGCGCCCTGGTGAGGATGTCGACGGTCTTGCGTTTTTTCGCGCGCGAGAGATACGCCCTGGCGGTCGACATGCGAAAGCCGTTCCGGGCCGTGATCTGGTAAAGACCGACACCTTCCTGCGTGCTGCCGTTGAAATCCGGGTTGCGGCGAAACCCGGCGTCTTCGCTGGCGTCCAGAAAATGTGCGCAGAGCGGATGGACACTCTTTGTCATGCTGGACACGTGCAGCGGGCCGTCGCCGCCGCGAAAGTCGTCAGCGCCGTCTTCGTTGCATTCGGACCGCTTGAAATAGGGCAGGACATCGTCCCAGCCCCAGCCCGGATTGCCCATGGCTTTCCAGTCCTCGAAATCCGCGTGCTGACCGCGGATATAGACCATCGCGTTGATCGAACTGGAGCCGCCGAGCACCTTGCCGCGTGGCCAGTAGCCGGACCGGTTGTTGAGCCCCGGATCCGGCTCGGTGGAATACATCCAGTTGATGGATCTGTTGTAAAAGGCCTTGCCGTAGCCGATCGGCATCCAGATCCAAAGATTCAGATCCGACCCGCCGGCTTCCAGCACGCAGACAGTGTATTTGCCGTCTTCCGACAGGCGGTCTGCCAGGACGGCGCCCGCCGAGCCGGCGCCCACAATGACAAAGTCATACTCCGACATGTCCTTGCCTACCCCGCCGACTTGTCGCGCTGGACCAGAATGGAGAGCAGCGCCAGCAGACCGGAGCCGACCATCAACACGAAGGAGACCGCGTTGAGGACCGGTGTGGAACCGACCTTGGCCATGCGATCATACATGGTGATCGTGAGCGGCGCTTCGGAGCCGACGAGAAACAGTGTCGTGTTGAAGTTCTCGAAGGAGACCAGGAAGGCGACGATACCGGCGGCGATCATGGCTGGCCGCAGGAAGGGCAACGTAATTGTGCGCAGAACGCGCGCCCGGCTGGCGCCGAGATTGAAGGCGGCTTCTTCCATGGTGGCATCGAATTTCTTCAGCCGCGCCGTGATCACCAGCGAGGTGATCGTGGCGATGAAGGAGAACTGGCCGAGGACCACAAGCAGGATGCCGGGGCGCAGGAATTCCAGCTCCAGGTCGAAGCGGTTTTCGACGTAATTTGCCGTGTCGCTGGCCAGCACGAGGATCGAGATGCCGAGGATCACGCCCGGGATCACCAGCGGCACCACCATCAGGATGTAAAAGAAATTCTTGGCCGGAAACTCGCCACGTACGAACAGGAACGCGTTCGTGGTTCCGACAAAGACCGAAAGCGCGGCGACAAAGATGGCGATGACAAAGGAGTAGTACAGCCCCTGCAGCAGGCGCCGGTCATGGAACATGCCGAGCTTGGGCTCCGTGTCGGAAAAGAACCAGTCCAGCGTGAAGCCCTGCCACGGCAGGGCCGGGAACAGGCTGTCGTTGAAGGCAAAGGCGCCGGCCGAGATCAGGGGCGCCGCCAGGAAGATGAAGAAGGCGACGACGTAGAGCCGGTAGCCGAGCAGGAACGGGGAGGATTTCTTTTGCGCAAGCATTTCTGTCCTCCTCAGCTCTTGGCGACGGTGTTGGCGAGCGTCTGACCGGACAGCTTCAGGCCGAGCCAGATGACGAGCGATGTAAAGAGCAACAGCAGCATGCCGAAGGCCGCGCCGCCCTCCCAGTTAAACCGCGTGATGAACTGGTTGTAGATCTGTTCAGTGAACCAGGAGGAGTTCTTGCCGCCGAGCAGGATCGGGGTCAGGTAGGAGCCGGCCGTCAGCATGAAGGTGACGATGCAGCCGGCGACGATGCCCGGCATCGCATAAGGGATGATGATCCGGCGCAACACGGTAAAGCCGTTGCCGCCAAGATTGTAGCCCGCCTCGATCATCGAGTTGTCCATGCCGTCGAGCGTGGACACCAGCGGCACGATCATGAACAGGATGACGGTATAGACAAGGCCGACGATGACGGCGGCATCATTATAGAGGAACTCCACCGGCTGGCCGATCAGGCCGGTCCAGAGCAGGAAGTTGGAGATCACGCCGGTTTCGCGCAGCAGCAGGATCCAGCCGAAGGAGCGGATCAGGTCGGAGACCCAGAGCGGGATCAGGCACAGCAGAAAGAGGCCGCCGCGGGCGCGCGGGCCGGCGATCTTGGCGATGTAATAGGCGATCGGAAACCCGATCAGCAGCGCCAGGGCAGTTACCAGGAGCGACATGGATCCGGTGCGCAGAAGTGTGTTCCAGTAGATCGGCTCGTTGATGAATTCCAGATAGTTGGCAAAGCTGTATTCATAAACGCGCGGGGCGACCTTTTCCTTCAGCGACAGGATCACCATGCCGATATGCGGCAGGATGATCAGCAGCGCGATCCAGAGCGCAAAGGGCGCAAACAGCAGGATCAGCGTCAGACGTTTGATGTCCTTCTGCATCACGCGCCCTCCGGGCGGGTGAAACACATGGCCTGTTTCGACGACCAGACGAGGCGAACGTCCTCGCCGGGCTTGAGGTCATTGTCTCCGGTGAGCGTGACGTCGGATTCAATCAGTTCACCGCTGCCGGTGCGCACCAGCACACGGCTGTTGGCACCGTTGAAGAGCAGGCTGTCGATGGTGCCGTCCATCTGGTTGTCGCCCTCCTGGCCGGATGTGCCCATGTCGGACACGCGCACGGCGTGAATGAATTCGGGGCGGACAAAGATCTCGACCTTGCTGCCTTCAGAGATGCGCTGGCCGGCAGCCGCGGAGAAGCTCATCGGCAGGCCCTGGTCGGTCTCCACCTTGCCGCCGCTGCCGTCGCTGGCTTTCACGGTCCCGGACCAGCGGTTGCTGTCGCCGACAAACCCGGCCACGAAGGCGGTCTTCGGGTGGTGGTAAAGCTCCTGCGGCGTGCCGATCTGCTCGAACTCACCCTGGTTCATGATCGCGACATTGTCAGACATCACCAGCGCTTCCGACTGGTCATGGGTGATGTAGATGAAGGTGGTGTTGAACTGGTGCTGCAGCAGCTTCAGTTCGATCTTCATGGCCTCGCGCAGCTTCAGATCCAGCGCGCCAAGCGGTTCATCGAGCAACAGGACGTCCGGGTCGAGCACCATGCAGCGGGCGATCGCTATGCGCTGCTTCTGGCCGCCCGAGAGCTGGTGGATCTCGCGTTCGGCAACATCCGGCAGGGCGATGCGTTCCAGGACGTCATGCACCTTGCGCTTGATGTGATCCTTGCCGAAGCCGGCGCATCTGAGGCCATAGGCAATGTTCTCGTAGACATTCATCATCGGGAACAGGGCCAGGTGCTGGAACACCATCTTGACGTTGCGCCGGTTGGGCGGCATGCCGAGCACCGACTTGCCCTTGATCTTGATGTCGCCGCCGGAAGGATCCTCGAAACCCGCAATCATGCGCATCAAGGTGGTCTTGCCACAGCCGGACGGACCGAGAATGGAGAAGAAGGATCCGCTCGGAATGTCGAACGAGACGCCTTTCACGGCCTGGAAGGAGCCGAAATTCTTGGCGATGTCGACACATTCAAGGTCGTAGGTCGGGGTATCTTGTTTCATGAGCGCGGCCAGCTGGATAGGTCGTTAAGGTGGAGGTCGGGCAGCAGCTCGCGGCCAACCTCAAGTCGGTTTTTCAGGCTTATTTGAACATGAGGCTGTCAGAGCGGACAGCGTCTGACAGCCTCGTTGTCGTCATTCTGCGACGGGATCAGCCGCCGGTGGCTGCCTTGATCTTCTCAAGCGTCTTGCCTTCCATGTCTTCCACGCCCGGAGGAATGTTGGCAAAGAACTTCAGATTGTCGATGTCGGCATCGGTGAAGGCTGCGTTGACGGCCGCCTTCTTGTCTTCCGGCAAAAGGTCCTTGCCGCCCTTGACCGCCGCGATGGCGCCGGTGCTGGCAGACATCAGCGTGACGTTTTCCGGACGCAGCACGAAGTTGATCCACTTGTAGGCCGCATCATCCGCCTTGCCCTTGCGCGGCAGGGCGAAAGTGTCGATCCAGGCCAGAGCGCCTTCCTTCGGCGGCACGAAGACAATGTTCGGGTTTTGGTCGAACAATTTGTAAGCGGTGGAGTCCCAGGTCTCGGACGCAACGATTTCACCGGAAAGCATCATGGCGGAGAGATCGTCGCCGCCCTTCCAGTAGGCCTTGATGTTGCCTTTGCACTCGATCAGCTTCTCGGCGACCTTGTCCAGAATACCCTGGTATTTCTCAAGATCGGAATAGGCCGCGAACGGGTCCTCGCCCATGGAGAAGGCGGTGCCGAGCAGGATCGTGCGCTTCAGGCGCATCGAAGTCTTGCCCTTGTAGGCGGGGTCGCAGAGATCGGCCCAGCTCTTGAAGTCGGCGGCCTTGCTCTTGTCGGCCATCAGTCCGGATGTGCCCCACTGGTGCGGCACGGCATAGACGTCGCCTTCGATGGTGGTGTTGGCTTTCACGCCGTCGAGAAGCTTGGCTTCCATCACGCCGGTGTCGATCTTGGACAGATCCAGCGGCTTGTAGATGTCATATTCCAGCTGCGCGGCGTAGATGCGGTCATGGCTGGGCTGGGCCAGGTCGAACCCGGCACCGCCGGTCGCGCGCAGTTTGGCGATCATTTCCTCGTTGTTGGAGAAGGTGACTTCAACATCGATGTCCGGATATTCCGCTTCGAATTTCTGCACCAGTTCATCGGGCGCATAGGAGCCCCAGGTGAGCAGGCGCAGTGTCTCGGCCTGGGCCGATCCGGCGCCGGCGAGCATGGTCGCAGCCAGAAGGCCCGCGAGGGTCGATTTGATATGCATGACGTCCTCCCTGATTACACGCAACTAACCGGCGAGAAGCGTAGGTCTGAATTGGCCTGCCAAATATATCCATTGCAGATAATTTAGCAGTCCAATTATCTCAGGTGATCTCTTCGCTCTTGCAGCATGCGGGCAGGATCGACTTGAGGATCTGGACGCCTTTGCGGATCTCTTCCGGGGCGCAGCTGCCGAAACCGAGCACAATGCCGCGTTGCGAAATCTTGCCGGGGGTGTAGCGGGAAAGCGGGACCGTGGTGATGCCGTTTTCAGCTGCTCTGGCCACCAGCCTGGCCTCGTCCAGCCTGTCGGACAAGAGCCCGACGGCGTGAAATCCGCTGCTGGTCGGCTGCAGATCGATGTCACCGGCAAGGCTTTTGGCCTCTTCCATCAGCATATCGTGCCGGTACTTGTAGAGTTGCCGCATGGTGCGGATGTGGGTGGCAAACATGCCCTCATCCATGAACTCGGCCACGATCGCCTGGGTGACCGTCGGAACGCCGCTGAGCCAGGTCAGGCAGACCCTTTGGAAGCTTTCAACGAGCCCTTCCGGGACCAGTGCAAACCCCAGTCGCAAGGCAGGAAACAGCGACTTGGAGAAGGTGCCGACATAGATGACCCGGCCATGAGTGTCGATGCTTTTCAGGGTCGGTGGCGGCTGATCGCCATAATAGAATTCCCCGTCATAATCGTCCTCGACAATCATGGCGTCGGCTTCGTTCGCGGCCTTCAAGAGGGCGAGGCGGCGCGACAGGCTCATGATATGGCCAAGCGGCTGTTGATGCGACGGGGTGACGAAAGCCAGCCGGAAATGCGGCGCCTTGGCAAGACCGTCTTCGACGCTCAGGCCTTCCTCGTCGACGTCGACCGGTACCGGACTGGCGCCGATGGCGACAAAGGCATTGCGCGCACCGATGGCACCCGGGTTTTCGAACCAGATGGTTTCGCCCGGATTGACCAGCATGCCCCCGACCAGGGAGAAGGCGCGCTGGGCGCCGTTGGTGATGAAGATCTGCTCCGGGTCGCACTTGATCCCGCGCGAGGCATTCAGCTGGCGGGCAATGGCCCTGCGCAGTGGCATGTAGCCGAACGGCTCGCCATAACCCGTGATCAGGTCGCGGTCCTTGCGCCAGTGCCGCGCGGACAGCTTGGCCCATTGCGCCATCGGAAAGGCGTCAAGCGCGGGCAGGGCGGTGACAAAGGCCTGGGACTTGTGCGGCAGGCGGGAGCGCGGCGCGAAGTCGGTGATGGCGTGCCGGGTGGCGTGGGACAGGCGCGGCACCACCGAGGGCACATCGCTGACATCCTGCGAGGGTTTGGGCGCCGGGCGTTCGTTCAGCGCTTCGCTGACAAAGGTGCCCGCACCAACCCGGGCCTCCAATAGACCTTCTGAAATCAGCCGGTCGATCGCGTCGATCACCGTGGTTCTGGAGACGCCGATTTCCTGCGCAAGCGTTCGTGTGGCCGGCATACGGTCGCCTGGTGTCAGCGCGCCGGTCAGCAACAGGTCGCGCAAGGCCATGTAGAGCTGAATGGAGATTTTCTTGTCGGCGTTCTTGTCGATCTTGATCGATGACAGCACCGCACCGGCATGGCGTTTCATGTCGCGTAAGCCAACGTGGTCAGCGGACGCAAAGGCCAGGCCATTCGGGTGACGCAAAGCAGTCCATCGGCTGCGGTTTGCCGCCTGACCGATGTACCGCATCGCACGTCGCAACGCGCCGCGCCGCGTGAACTGCTTTTCGACATCAAGTGATCCCTGATTGAGGGGGCATGCTCAAGCTCTCTAAATTGGTATGAGACTTTGCGCAAAACGGACCTTAATTCAAGTCCAATTCCGAGTAGGGTCTGCGAAGAGCCAAGTCTGACCCTGCCGAAACGAGTCCGCAAAGGACCGGAGCAAGACATGAAAATCCAATCAATAGAAACATTTACCAATGAATTTGTCTGCTTTGTCCGGGTCACCTCGGACAGCGGTGCGACAGGTTGGGGGCAGGTGGCGCCCTATTATGCGGACATCACGGCCGAGGTGGTGCACCGGCAGGTTGCGCCCTACGCGCTTGGAGAAGATGCGTTCGACATTGAGCATCTGATGGACATCATTCCGGACCGCGAGCACAAGTTTCCCGGGTCCTATCTGCGCCGGGCAATGGGCGGCCTCGACACGGCGCTTTTTGATCTGCGCGGCAAACTGGAAGGCAAGCCGGTCTGCGAACTGCTCGGCGGCACACCCGGCAAGGTGCGCGCCTATGGATCCTCGATGAAGCGGGACATCACGCCGCAAGATGAGGCGGACCGGTTGAAACGGCAGCAGGACCAGTTCGGCTTCGATGCCTTCAAATTCCGGATCGGGGCTGAATGTGGCCGTGACCAGGACGAATGGCCCGGACGTACCGAAGAAATCGTGCCGACCATGCGCAAGGCTTTTAATGACAACACCGCGCTTTTGGTCGACGCCAATTCCTGCTACTCGCCGAAAAAGGCCATCGAGGTCGGCCGGTTTCTGCAGGACAACGGCATTTCGCATTATGAAGAGCCCTGCCCCTATTGGCATTACGACCAGACCCGTCAGGTGACCGAGGCGCTGGAGATCGACGTAACGGGTGGTGAGCAGGACTGTTCCCTGGTCGACTGGCAGCGCATGGTTGATGACCGCGTCGTCAACATCATCCAGCCGGATGTCTGTTATCTCGGCGGCATGGTGCGCACGATGAAAGTGGCGCAGGTGGCGCATGAGGCCGGTCTGCCCTGTACCCCGCACGCGGCGAACCTGTCTCTGGTGACGCTCTTCACCATGCATTTGCTTCGGGCGATCCCGAATGCGGGCAAGTACCTGGAATTCTCCATCGAGCAGGAGGACTACTATCCCTGGCAATACGACCTTTATGTCAAATCGCCCTATGACATCACCGATGGTCATGCCCTGGTGACCGATGCGCCCGGCTGGGGCGTTGAGATCAATCCGGACTGGCTGGCGAGGTCCACCTACAAGATCAGTACCTGGGAGCGCTGAGAATGCCGACCGCAAGCGACCTCATGCAGGAATACACCGAGACCGGTACGCTCACGGCGCTGCCGCTCGGACATTTCATCGATGGGATCTTCACCCAGCCCTCACACAACCGGTCAATGGAGAGCTTCGATCCTGGGCGCGGCGAGGCTTTTGCCAGGTTCACGGCCGGAACGGCGGAAGATGTCGATCAGGCGGTTCGCTCGGCCCGGCAGGCCTTCGAGACGGTCTGGCGCGATATGGCACCGGTCGAGCGGGCGCGGATCCTGCAGAAAACATCCGAGCTGATCCTGGAGAATCTCGACCTGCTGGCCGTCACCGAAAGCCTCGACAGCGGCAAGCCCTTGCAGGAGGCGATGGGCGATGTGCGCGGGGCGGCGCGGACGTTTGAATATTACGCGGGGGCCTGCGACAAGCTGCAGGGCGACAGCTTTCCGCTCGGTCCGAACTATATCGGCTATGCCATTCATGAGCCGGTCGGTGTGACGGCGCATATCATTCCGTGGAACTTTCCGATTTCGACCGCGGCCCGCGGTTTTGCCCCGGCCCTTGCCGCCGGCTGCACGGTTGTTGCCAAGCCGGCCGAACAGACACCGTTCACCGCATTGCTCCTGGCGAAAATCCTTTTTGATGCCGGTCTGCCGGCAGGTGTGTGCAATGTGGTAACGGGCACCGGCCCGGAAACCGGCGCGCCGCTGACCAGTCATCCGCTTGTCGACCACATCACCTTCACCGGATCCGTTCAGACGGGCAGGGCGGTGATGAAGGCTGCGGCCGACGACATCACGCGCGTTGTTCTTGAGCTGGGCGGCAAGTCGCCGGTGGTGGTGCTTGCCGATTGCGACCGGGCCCAGGCCATTGATGGCGTGCTTGGTGCGATCTACGAAAATGCCGGTCAGATCTGTTCAGCCGGATCGCGGCTCGTGATCGAAAAGAGCATTCACGAGGAATTCGTCGCGGAGCTGGTGTCCCGAGTTGAGGCCTTGCGCCTCGGCCATGGGCTCGGCGAGCCGGATGTCGGGCCGGTCAATTCCGCCGAACATCTTGCCAAGATCGCCGGGTTTGTCGATCGCGCCAAGGCGCGTGGGGCGACGATTGCCGTCGGCGGGTCCATCACGCAGGACCCGGCAACCGGCAAGGGCTGGTTCTTCGAGCCGACCATTGTCGATGCGGTTTCCGCCGATGACGAGCTGGCGCAGGAAGAGATTTTTGGTCCGGTGCTGACGGTTCAGGTGGCAGAAGACGCTGACCATGCGCTGGAGCTGGCGAATGATTGCCAGTATGGCCTGGTGGCCGGCATCTACACATCTGACTTTGCCAAGGCGCATCAGTTGGCACGCAAGATCGACGCCGGCCAGATCTATATCAACGAGTATTTTGCCGGTGGTATCGAAGTGCCGTTCGGCGGCAACAAGAAATCCGGCTTTGGCCGGGAAAAGGGCCTGGAAGGGCTGAAGAGCTACTGCAAGACCAAGAGCATTGCAGCCCGCATTGCCTGATCGGGCATCTGTGTTACCTCCCTAAGGCCGGTTCGCTTCGTCGAACCGGCTTCTTTTTTGGAAGATCTTGCGGGCGTCTCAAAGTGCTGGCGCCTATCAGATACAATCCTGCGCTTCAGCTTTTCGGGTCGCCGATGGGTGTTGAACTGACCCAGAGCTCCACGGTTTCGGCCTCACCAAGCACCTTGGAATAATGCGGTTTGGACGTGTCGTGGTGAATGCTGTCGCCGGGGGTCATGATGAAGACCTTGTCGCCCAGGTGATATTCCAGGCTGCCCGACAGGAGGTAACAGAAGACTTCGCCCTCGTGTTCCATGTGCTCCGAGATATGTCCGGGCGGGCGGTGGATGATCGTTGGGTAAAACAATGCGCCGGGAAAGCCGGGGCCAAGCTTCTCGTAGAGCCGTTTCGACTTACCGAGCACATAGGTTTGCCGGTCGTCCTTGGAGACGAATTCCGAATAGGGTTCGGGAACCTTGATCAACTGCTCCAGGCTGGTCTGAAGCGCACCGGCAATGCGCTGGAATGACGACAGGGACGGGGAGCTGATGCCGCGCTCGACCTGAGACAGGAATCCGATCGTCAGTTTGGTCGCCTTGGCCACGTCCTCAAGGGTCATGCCGAGGGCCTTGCGCCGTTGCCGTATCACCGGACCGTAATTCGGCGTGTCAGCTTCGGGTTCCCGGGTGTCAGTCGGCCCATCTATGGTCATGAAGTCCTCCGTTCCGGCAAGTCTTATAGCCTCCGCTGCCGAAGAATGCCAGCCTCCGACACTTGCTAAAATTTATCAATACTAAAATTTCTTTTAGTGAATGGTTTGGTGGCAACTGATTTAGAAAACACAGTTAAAACATGGGTTTATGAACATCAATGTTTTTTAGCTGTGTTAAAAATTTAAGCCAATTTCTAAGTTTTACTAAAAAATGGCTTGCGGAGCAATCGCTTTCGACTAAGCTCCGGGGCCTCATGACACGTGCACTGGGAGGACACACCATGAAAGCTGCAGCGCTTGCCGTCGGGCTGGCTATGAGCACGGCTTTGACCGCTTTCACCTATCAAACAGCCGACGCCCTCGAGCGTGGCGGTACCCTGAATTTCGCGCGCTATGACGGTTCGAAACTGGTCGATCCGATCTATGCGGACCGCAATCCGGATATCTGGATGGTCGGCAGCCTGTTTTCGACCCTTCTGGAAACCGATCCGGACAGCGGCGAGCTGGTCGGATCCCTGGCCGAACGCTACGAAGTGGCCGCCGACGGCAAGACCATCACGCTGACCCTGCGCGACGGTCTGAAATTTTCCGATGGCAGCGCCCTGACGGGTGAAGATGTCATCTTCTCGCTGGACCGGGCACGCAATCCGGATCTCGGTCCGTGGTCCGGACTTCTTTCCGCGATTTCCAACGTGAGTGCTGACGGCAACACGGTGACCATCACCCTGGAAAATCCGGATCCGGCGCTTCTGTCGATGCTGGCGACCTTCAACACGGCGATCGTCTCGAAAAAGGCATTTGAGGCAGCGCCGGGCGAAACGGACCAGGACAAGTCCGCCGCCATCTTTGCGGCTGGTGGTCCCGGTGTCGGGTCGGGTCCGTTCTTCCTGAGCGGCTTTGAACAGGGCGCCTCGATGTCCTTCAGCGCCAATCCGCATTACTGGAAACTGGGCGAAGACGGCAAGCCGCTGCCTTATGTCGACGGTGTCGAATTCCAGGTTATTCCGGATGACGCAACACGTGTCCTCAAGCTGACCGCCGGTGAGGTCGATATTGCCGAGTTCATCCCGTTCTCGCGGGTATCCGAGCTCGATGCGGATCCGGCGATCAACATGTACCTGTTCCCGTCGACGCGGATCATCTATTCGCCGATCAACACGCGGGAAACCCGTGCGGACGGTTCTCCGAACCCGCTGGCCGACAAGCGCGTCCGTCAGGCTCTGAACTATGCGACCCACAAGGATGCGTTGATCCAGCTGATCCTGCAGGGCGCGGGCAAGCCGATGTCTTCTCCGGTCATGTCCTCCGCGACGCGGCTCGCCGTCGACATGAGCCCGCTTTACGGCTTTGATCTGGAAAAGGCCAAGGCCCTGATCGAAGAGGCCGGACTGGAGCCGGGTACGGAAATCACGCTGACCACGCTGGCCGGCTCGGCGGACGATGCCACCATCTTCGCAGCACTTCAGCAGATGTGGCAGCCGCTTGGCATCACTCTGGTCGCCGAGCAGGTCGACGGTGCGACCCGTGGCGCAAAGAACCGCTCCGGCGAGTTCGACATCCACACCTATGGCTGGGTTGACGACGTCAACGACCCGAGCCAGGTCACCGGCTGGCTGGGCTACTATCCGACCCGCAAGGCCGTCGGTACGGGCTGGAACAATGCCGAGTTCAACGGGCTTTACGAAGCTTCATCCACGGAGATGGATCCGGAAAAGCGCGCCGATCAATACCGGCAGATGCAGGAGATCTACGCGGAAGCAGCCCCGCTCCTGTTCATGTACGAGACCCCCTTCGCGGTGGCGGTGTCGGGCAAGGTGGATGGCTACATCCAGACGCCGCTCGGCAACAACATCTTTGAAAACGTCTCGCTGGAACGCTGATCCGCGTTCCTCCCACGAGCGGGAGGTTCAGGCACCCAGCCCACTGGGTGCCTGACCTCCCGGTCGGTCTTTCAAGGCACGGCGATTGAAATGGCTGGTGTGCAATACACGTTGAACCGACTGGTTCTGATGATACCGACCTTTTTTCTGGTCATGATCATCATCTTTCTTCTTGTTCGGCTTTTGCCGGGCGATCCGGCAATTGCAATTGCGGGTGACAAGGCCTCTGACGCCGACATTGCCGCCATTCGCGACAAGCTCGGTCTGAACGCACCGCTCTGGACCCAGTTCTGGCTGTTTGTCACCAACACGCTGCAGGGGGATCTTGGCCGATCCATCCTGATGCGGGCGCCAGTCCTCGATGTTGTTCTGGCACGTCTGCCGACCACCCTCTTCCTGACCATCTACGCTGTTACCTTGTCGATGCTGATCGCGGGGCCATTGGCCTTTCTGGCTGCGGTCAATCGGGGCAAGTGGCAGGACAATCTTATCAGGGCCGTTTTCCAGGTCGGGCTATCCATGCCTGTCTTCTATATCGGTCTGCTGCTGCTGACCTTCCTGGCGGCCCATCTCGGGCTTTTCCCGGTCGGCGGTTATGGCGACACGTTTTTGGACCGGATGTATCACCTGTTCCTGCCGGCCGTGACGGTCGCGCTCTACACTTCCGCGATTTTGATGCGGAACCTCCGGTCAGCGATCATAGAGGTGCTGGATGCCGAATATGTTCAGTTCGCGCGCGCCAAGGGCCTGCCGAACCGGTTGATCCTGGGCCGCCACGTTCTGAAAAATGCACTGATTTCCACCGTGACCCTTTTGGGCCTGTCCATTGGTCAGCTGATGAGCGGTACGCTCGTCACCGAAACGGTGTTTGCGGTTCCAGGCGTCGGCCGGTCGATGCTGGAGGCGATCTTTGCCCGGGACTATCCCCTTATCCAGGGCCTGACCCTGACCTTTGCCGTACTGGTATCGGCGGTCTTTCTCATGACGGACCTGTTCCAGAGCTGGCTTGATCCGAGGATGCGCCTGAAATGAGTGACGCGACTGTTTCCGCGGCAAACAGGGCCGCAAAGAAGCCGGGCCGCCTGCAAATGGCGCTGGCCAAGCCGGGTTTCATGGCCGGTGTTGTCATCATCGGTGCGTCCCTGATCCTGGCACTGTTTCCATCCGTCTTTGCGCCCTATGACCCGAATTTCATCAACTACACGGCTGTGCGCCAGCCCCCCAGCTGGCTGCATCCCTTCGGCACGGACCTGCTCGGTCGCGACACCTTTTCCCGGGTGATCTGGGCCTATTCCGTCAACATGCAGATGGCGTTTCTGGCAACGGTCTTCGCCCTTCTGATCGGTGTCGTCGTCGGAGCGCTGGTCGGCTATTACCGTGGTATCGCCGACATGATTTTCGGTCGCGTGGTCGATGCGATCATCACGTTTCCGTTCCTGGTTCTGGTCATTGCCGTGGTAGCGGTGCTCGGGCCGGGGCTGATCAACATGTATATCGCGATCACCCTGGTCGGCTGGGTCTATTACGCGCGCCTGATGCGCGCCGAAGTGATCTCGCAATTGGCCAATGACTATGCTTCCGCCGGGGTGGTGATGGGCTATTCCGACCGGCGCATCATCTTCCGGCATCTCCTGCCCAATGCGATCACCCCGATCATCGTCTACTGGATGACCGACATGGCGCTGGCCATCCTGCTCGGATCCTCGCTCGGTTATCTTGGCCTCGGCGCACAACCGCCCCAGGCCGAGTGGGGCGTGCTGATCGCCGAAGGGCGCAATTTCATCACCACCGCCTGGTGGCTCAGCCTGATGCCGGGCATTGCCATCGTCCTTACCGGGCTCGGCTTTTCGCTGATCGGCGATGGTCTGGCAGATCTGTTGAGGCCCCGCGGATGACCTTGAAAAGCGTTCAAACCCCCGTGCTGCAGGTCAGTAAACTCTGCACCACTTTCACCGCAGGCGGGGCCTCCATTCCGGCCGTCCGTGATGTCGACTTTACCCTCAACAAGGGCGAGGTGCTTGGCCTTGTCGGTGAGAGCGGCTCGGGCAAAAGCGTGACCTTGCGATCGATCCTGGGCCTGTCGAGGCGCTATGGCACCACGACCGGCGATGTGCTCTGGCGCGGCGACAATCTTGTGAGTGCACCGGAAAGCCGCTTGCGCACCATTCGCGGTGGCGAGATCGCCATGATCTTCCAGGAACCGATGACCTCGCTCAATCCGCTTCTGACGGTCGGGTTGCAGATTGACGAGACCCTCAAGGCGCATACCGAGATGTCGGCGGCGGAGCGGAAAAAACGTGCGGTGGAGATGCTCGACCTGGTCGGCATTCCGGCGGCAAGTTCCCGGCTCGCGGAATACCCGCACCAGTTTTCCGGCGGAATGCGTCAGCGGGTGATGATCGCGATTGCGCTGGCGGCGCGGCCAAAGCTGCTTCTGGCGGACGAGCCGACCACCGCGCTTGACGTCACCATCCAGGCGCAGATCCTCGATCTGATCCTGTCGCTTGCCAAGGATTTCGACATGGGCGTGATCCTGGTGACCCATGATCTTGGTGTGGTTGCGCAGACCTGTGACCAGGTGGCGGTGATGTATGCCGGCCGGATTGTGGAAGAAGGCGCTGTCCGCAATGTGCTGAAAGCGCCTCAGCACCCCTATACGGTCGGGCTGATGCGCTCCGTGCCTCAGAACGTGCCGCCGAGAACGCCTCTTTATTCCATTCCCGGAACACCGCCGAGCCTGCTCAACTTGCCGAAAGGCTGCGCATTTGCCCCACGCTGCGCCAACAAGACTAGTGCGTGTGAGGATGGCCGGCCGGAGCTTCAGGAAAGCGGCACCGGCCGGGCATTGGCCTGTTTCAACAAGGTGCAAGCCAGGGATGGAGCTGCGGCATGAACGAAACAGTGTTGGAAATCCGCGACGTCAGCCTGATGTTCAAGGGCAAGCGCGGTGTGCTTGACGTGGTGAGCGGCCGGCCGCCGCGCAATGTCAATGCGCTGAACGGGGTGTCGCTTGATCTGAAGCGCGGGGAAACGCTCGGCGTGGTCGGGGAATCAGGCTGCGGCAAGTCGACCCTGGCACGCTGCATCGTGCGGCTGCACGAGCCGGGTGGCGGTGAAATCCTGTTTCACGGCTCGGATGTGTTTGCGGCGGAAGAACGGCGGGACCGCAGTTACAACCGCCGGGTCCAGATGATGTTCCAGGACCCTTATTCCTCCCTCAATCCACGCATGACCACCGGGCAGATCCTGAAAGAGGCGCTGCTGGTGCACCAGATGTGCGGGGAGAGTGAGGTCCCTGAACGCCTGGCCAGGCTGATGGATCTGGTCCAGCTGCCCCAGGACGCCCTTGAGAAATACCCGCATGAATTTTCCGGTGGTCAGCGCCAGCGCATCGCGATTGCCCGGGCTCTGGCCGTCGAGCCGGAAGTCCTGATCGCGGACGAGCTGGTGTCCGCGCTGGACGTCTCGGTGCAGGCGCAGATCGTCAATCTGCTATTGGAACTGCAGGAGCGGCTGGGTCTGACGATCCTGTTTGTCGCCCATGACTTGCGTCTGGTGCGGCATGTGTCCAACCGGGTGGCGGTGATTTATCTCGGCCGGATCGTCGAGATCGGCGACAGCGAGACGCTGTTTGCCAATCCCTCGCACCCCTATTCCCAGGCGCTGTTGAGCGCCGCGCCGTCGCTTGATCCGGACGACAAGGGCACCAAGATCCACTTGGAAGGTGAATTGCCGTCTCCAATGGACATTCCTCCCGGCTGCCCGTTCCATGTGCGCTGCCGCCACAAATCCCCGAAATGCACTGCCGAGCTGCCCGTGTTGCGCGCCCTTGAGGGACGTGGCGCGGTCGCCTGCCACCACGCTGAAGAGATCTGATCAATGACTGACATGCGCGCCGTCCTGGCCGACCGGCTGGCCTCCCTACGTTCGGAGATGATTATTCGCGGGCTGACAGCCCTGATCGTGCCGCGATTTGATGCCCATCAGGGTGAATATGTGGCCCCGCATGACGAACGCCTGGGGTTTGTCACCGGCTTTACCGGCTCTGCCGGTGCCGCCATTGTCACGGCTGATCGTGTTCGCCTCTTTGTCGATGGCCGTTATACCGTTCAGGCCCAGAACCAGTGTCCGGCGGATCTGATTGAGCGGGACCATCTTTTGGAGCACCCACCGGAAAACTGGCTGGCGGAAGAGGCAGGCCCGGACTGGGTGATCGGCTATGACGCCATGTTGCTGCCGCCACGCTGGGTCGAACGATTTGAAACGGCGCTGAAGCGCACCGGCGCGCAGCTGACACCGGTCACCGGCAATCCGGTCGATGCAGTCTGGAGCGACCAGCCGGTCGAACCCTTTGGACTGATCACCGCGTTTCCGCTGCAGTTCGCCGGTGCTTCGGCTGACGACAAGCGCCAGGACATGCTGCAGACGATGGCGGACAAAGACTGCCGCTTCATGGTCGAGACCCAGCCCGACAACATCGCCTGGCTCTTGAATGTGCGCGGCGACGACGTTGCCTATAACCCGATGCCGCAATCGTTTCTGGTGCTGGAGCAAAATGGAACAGCGCACTGGTTTGTCGACGCCCGCAAGTTCGAGGATGGGCTGGCGGACAGTCTGCCCGCCTGGTTGAGTGTTCATCCGAAAGTGGCTTTCCTTGGCGTGCTGGCCGACCTTCTGGACGAAGGCGACCGCGTGTTGCTCGATCCCGACTTCTCTCCGGCTGCCGTGGCGCGTCTGGCAACTGCCAAACAGGCAGAGCCAGTTCTGGAGCGAAGCCCGGCGACACTCGCCAAGACGCGCAAGAACCGCACCGAGTTGGAAGGGATCCGTGCGTGTCATCTGGATGATGCCGTTGCCTGGGCCGATTTCGGAGCCTGGCTGACCCGGGAAGTGCCTGTGCGGGCCGCGGCCGGTGAACCCGTTTCGGAATATGAGGCGGAGGAACGCATCCTGGGCTGCAGGAGCGCACGGCCGACGTTCTTGTCGGAGAGCTTCCGAACGATTTCCTGTGCCGGCGGCAATGCGGCCATGTGTCATTACGCGGCGGACCCGCGTGCCTCTGCCCCGGTCCTGCCGTCAGGCTGTTACCTGATGGACAGCGGTGGTCAATACGAGACCGGCACCACGGATGCGACACGGTCCTACACGTTCGGGACCTTGCCGGACGGGTATGCGCGCGCATTCACTGCAGTGTTCAAGGCTCTGGTGGCGCTGGCAACACTGCGCTTTCCCAAAGGGACGCAAGGCCATCACATCGATGCCATCTGCCGTCGTCCGCTCTGGGATCTGGGGCTTGATTACGATCACGGGACCGGTCACGGCATCGGGCATCGCCTGTCGGTCCACGAACAACCGCAACGGATCGGAAAACCCTACAGTCCGGTCGACCTTGCCTCCGGCATGGTGATGTCCATAGAGCCAGGGCACTATCTGGCGGGGCGCTACGGCATTCGCCTTGAAAACCTTTACGAAGTCGTCGAGCTGGAAGACGGTTTTCTCGGCTTCGACACTCTGACCTGGATTCCCATCCAGACCGACGCCCTGTTGGTCGAGCACCTTACAGAGACCGAGCTGCACTGGTTGAATGCCTATCATGCCAGGGTCGAAGAGCTGATTGCCGATCGCTGCTCGGCAGAGACTAGGGTCTGGCTCTCAAAGGCCTGTGCCCCGATCGGTTCCGGTGAGGGCAGCCTGCGTGCTGTCGGTTGAGCCTTGCTCTTACCGAAAACCGTGCCCTTGACCACTGCTGCGCAAAGACACGCGAGTGTGTCGCCGTCGCCGGCACATCAGTAGGTGACGTTACGAAAAGTAACTTGTCTTGAACCTGCTTTGCCTCAATGATGAAACTCGTGTTTGCGATGAGGTCAACAGCAGGTCGGGTTTTCATGCGCTTTTGTCTAGCCGCGGGTCTCATGAATTGGGCGGGGCAGTTCAGGGCGCGCTGCCTTGTCATGCCCGGTCTCGGAATGATGCTGTTCCTGGCGTCCGCAGCAGTGGCTCAGGCGTCAACCGACCCGTTCGCAGAACGCCGGATGGCGTTGATTGTCGGCATATCCGATTATGCCAATGCACCGGACCTGGACAATACCAACCGGGATGGCCGGCTGATCTCCGACACGCTTTACGCCCTCAATTTCGAGGTTTCCGAACATTTCGACATTGGCCTCGATGAGTTTCGCGCCCTGCTGGAGCGGTTTGCCTTCGAGGCGGAAACTGCCGATGTCGCCCTGGTCTATTTCGCCGGTCACGGCATCGAGGTTGGCGGCCGGAATTTCCTGGTGCCGGCGGACGCAGATGCCGGCAGCCGGCAGCGCGTCGCCGATACCTCCGTTTCGCTGGACGATATTCTCCAGGCCGTCGACAAGGCCCGTCAGCTGCGGATCGTGATCCTGGATTCCTGCCGCAACGACCCTTTTGCCGATGGTGGTCTGAAAGAGACGCTGACTGTTGCTTCCGCGGCAGCAAGGAGCAGTCTTGCACCGCCGTCACCCGACCGCGGCACGCTGGTCGCCTATGCTGCGGAAGCCGGCAAGGTTGCGCTGGACGGTGCGGGCGACAACAGTCCCTTCGCCCTCGCGCTCGCCGAGACGCTGAGGATGCAGGATCTCGAGATCGGCCTGGCCTTTCGGCAGGTGCGTGATTCCGTCCTGAAGGCAACGAGCAACGCGCAGGAGCCGCATACTTACGGTTCGCTCTCCGGCAAGCCTTACTTCCTCGCCGGCAAAAGCCAGGAAGTGAACGGGCTGGAGGCAAATGAGCGCCGAAATGCCTGGGGACGTCTTGAGGTCGACCAGGAAGAGCAGCTGCAGGTGGCTGCCCGTGATGGGGACAGCCGGGCGCTGAAAGGCCTCGCCTACATGCGTCTCAATCCGAACGAGAAACGCTACGACCCTGCCCGCGCCGCAGCCTTTCTGGAAAAGGCC
The DNA here is from genome assembly GCF_002237595.1 of Labrenzia sp. VG12. Classification (NCBI taxonomy): domain Bacteria; kingdom Pseudomonadati; phylum Pseudomonadota; class Alphaproteobacteria; order Hyphomicrobiales; family Stappiaceae; genus Labrenzia; species Labrenzia sp. VG12. Next base: position 3,678,364 of record NZ_CP022529.1, on the reverse strand, counting down.
GTGGAGGCTGGGGATCCCGAAGCCATGTTCGAGTTGGCTCGCATGTATGAGCGCGGTATCGGTGTCGAGCAGGATGTCGAAAAAGCGTTGGACCTGTTTCGAAAATCGGCTGCCGATGGCTTTGCGGATGCCATCAACGATCTCGGTTTCCTGCATTACCAGGGCGGTTTGGGCATCATACGTGATCCCAAAAAGGCCATCGAGCTCTTTGGCGAGGCGGCCGATCAGCGCCACCCGGAGGCCATGTTCAATTACGCTGCCCTCATTGACGACGGGGTCGTTGCGGACAAGACAGCCGATGACGCCGCCGAATATCTTTATCGCGCTCTCAGGTCCGGCAATGAAGAGGTTCTGGGGCAGCTCTCGGACAATCCGAACATGTTCAAGGCGGCGACACGCCGATCCCTGCAACGCAAACTGTCTGAACGGGCCTTCTATAGCGGCAGCATTGACGGGCAATTCGGACCTCAGACCCAACGCGGCCTGCGCAGGGCCTACGGCCTGAGCGAGTAGACGGTGGCGGCAGGGTGCGTGAGGCCACTTCAATTGCCAAAGTCAGAATTTCTTACGTAAAGTCACATAGGTGGTTTGTCTTTATCTGGTTCGTCCTGAACTGTAATATTTGTTGTCTCTTAGTGGAGTTTGGCAATTTTTGTCGGCTTCCGACCTGAGGTGAGTTTCAAAAACACAAGAAGGTGTAGTTCAGTTCGGAATCCGCATTGATTTGACCTTGAGGAGGGTGCGAGTTGCTGTCGATTTTCAGGAGGTCGCATCACGTCTGGCAATCTACGTTCAGTTGAGACGCTGATCGGGCGTCGACAATGTGATTGGGGGAATCATGACTTTTCGATCAAGTATCGCCTGCAGCCTTGCCCTTGCGTTGGCGGGAAATGCAGTTGCCGCGGTCCTGTCACCGGACAAAGCTGACGCTCTGCCTGTGGCACCCAGCCTGACGCTTCCGGACACCTACGATCCGCTGGCAGGGCTTTTCCATCTTCAGCAATACAATGACAGCAGTACGGAGAGCACCCCCTCCGAGCCCAGCTATGACCCTGATCGCAGTGAGCGAGATCCGCGGCTGAGCAATAACCCGGGCCTGAATGATGGCATTGCTCGCGGGGTTGCCTCATTGATCACCCGTGGCAGCAATGAATGTCAGAGCGGGATACGGCCTGAATACCGCTTTGACTGCTTGAAAAACGTGCTGGCGCGCGCGGCGTCTACCATCGACAACCGGCCAGGGTACCGCGAAGCGGCTCGCGAACTCAGGAGCCTGTCCCGCAAACTGGACGGTATTGTTTCAAAATATCAGGACACGGGCGCACCACGTGCGAAGAAAGGGCGCCGCAGCTACCGCGCGGTGGCGCAGGAAAGTTTGGCGCGGGCGAACCGGGAAGCAGCCGCGGCAATTGACGAGACGGTGACAAAGCTGCTGCGTTCGGCGGGGAACTCCGAAAAACGCAAGGCGCACTATTCCCAGATCGCCACTGCAGTTGGCTCGACCAAGCGCCTGTTGCGGTCGTAGTCCGAGGCTGCCGGACTTTCCGGCGGCGCGCAGGTCTTTTTAGCGGCATTGCCTGACCTTTTTAAAGGTCAGGCTGCACGTTCTGTGGCCATGTCAGGGCACCAGCTGCCACCAGCAAGATAACGTGCCGAGACGCAACCCTCCTTCAGGGCAAACAGGTGCAGCCAGCCATGGTCGAATAGGGCCCGCACTTCCGGGTGTCTGGTCAAAACGGACTGAATTGCTTCAGTGGGCGCTTCGATCAGAACCGTGAGCCGCAGCGGTGTATGGGCCAGATGTTCGCCGTCATGAACCGCTTGCCAGGGCAGGCCCGGCCGGAGTCGGCCGCCATTGCCTTCCACGACGCCAATGCCGCCAACGACATTGTGGATGAGCTTGTTGCCGCCGCCGAAAATGTCCGGAGCCACCGAAGATCCGTAATACTGAAGACTGATCCAGCTTGCGACAACCACCGGGGCCGTCAGGATCAGTTCCAGCGTCTTGAAGCCTTCGTCGTTCTGCCAGTCGTAACTGTGCAGGAAGGCGCGGCCCTCAAGATCGGCTGCGGAAGTGACCTGCCTCGGGGCCGCAACAAAAGCGGCACAGTCGGCCAGTCCCCATTCCGGGCGGATCTCTGCCCAGTTGAGGGCACGCGCCGGTATCGTCCGGGCACTCGCGTTTGGCAGTTTCAGGGCACGCTCCGCGCGCACGTCTGCGCCGGCGTGCTCCAGCCAGACCCGAAGCTGAGCAAGGTCTTCCTTGCCGACGGCACTTTTCTGTTCGAACAGCGTCAGCTCATCCGTTGTGGTGTTATGGAGGCCGGCCAGGAAGACCGTATCGGCGGGAACCTCGATGTCGTGCTCGGCAAGCCCTGCACGGGTCTCCGGATCGTTCAGCAAGTCTGCCAGCAAACGTGCAGACACTTCGCCGGAGTAGCCGCCGCAGGCGCCGCAATGATAGGCGCTGTCATGCGGATTGTTGCAGGTCTGGGCCGTATGGCCCACCAGAAGCACCAGCGGCGCAAGGTCTTTTGTCAGGCCCATGGCGCGCAAGACGGCTGCGGCCGTCTCCACCTTGACAGTTGCGTCGAGACCGGGGGCGAGCCTGGGTGCTGTCTGATCCTGTTTTGAGCTATCGCCAAGCCCCATCGCGTCACGCATGAGCTTCCAGCCGTAAAGCGGACCGGCCGCTTCAACAAAGGCAAAGGACGATACGGCCGCCTGCCGGAAACGCCCCAGAGCCCGCACGGCCCGGGCGCCGATACGGGTCTTGTCTTCCGCGTCCTTCGAACCGTGGCTGGTTGAGGTCAGGGCAGGTTTCAGGAGAACCGGTAGGTGATTTTCGATCACGTCCGACCCACGGCCCTGATGTGCCACGGGCAGGCCGAAGAACCCGGCAAAGCCGAGTGTCTCGATGGTGGGTGACTGGTTTTCCAGCGCCCGCCGATAGATCTCCGACCTGACGTCGATGCAGAAGGCAGCCTGGATTGCGGCCCGTTGCTGCCGTTCTTTGCCTGGCTTCAGTTTTTGGACGAGGCTCCGCTGAAAGGCCCGTTCGGATGCCTCCTGCAAGATCGCATTGACGATCTGGTCGGGTGTCGCTGCAATTTGCTGCTCATGCCGGGTGACAATGGCCTGCCAGCGCTTTTGAACCTCGGGAAAGCGTGTCAGCAACGCCTCTTCCCAGATCAGCCTGATGGCCAGCAGATCGGCCAGGGTTCCGTCCGTACCGCCTTCCAGCTCGGCCTGCCAAAGCAGCCAGCGTCCATGCTGGGCCCAGCCGCCGAGGTCCATCAGCAACCGGTGAAACACCGTTTCGGCAGCCTTGTCGCTGATGCCGAGATTGTCCGCGGCCTGCAGGATCGTGCGTTCCGTTGTGTCGGGGGACGTGGATACGTGTTCGCAAAAGCCTTTCAAACCAGCGATTTCAGGTGTGAGGTCTCGTGATGCCCAGGACCGCCAGGCGGAAAAGGCCCGCGCTCCTGGCTCAGGCGACCAGAGTGCCTGGCCCTGGTCGAAAAATCCGGACGCCCAAAGTCCGACAGACTTTTCAATGACTGCCGGCCAGTCGATGCCGGTTGCCTCGGCGGCCAGCTCTGCCAGGGTGGGCAGCGCTACAGGCTGTTCACACTCTGCCTGAGCCAATTTTTTCAATGCGGCAACGCTCGCGGGTTTTGCCAGGGCGGGACTGGCAGCCAGAGCCCCGGCCAGATCCTCATCGGTGATACAGCCCGATTCGATGGCGGCAGCGAGTGTCTGGCGATCCTGCGTGAGCGGGGTGCCAGCTACCCGGGCGAGACGCGCAGAGGCGGTGGCAAGGTCTTCGCCCGTCTGGCCGAGAAACGGATTGACGGCGACGGTTGCCTCCAGTGGGAATGCAGGTGGAATGGCGCGGATTGCAGCCTCTCCGGCCTTCAGGATTTGAGCGATCCGGGTCGAGGTGAATTGGGTGTGTCTGACAAACATCGATTGATCCTCGTTCTCTATTTTGCGATCCGGTAGCCGCCGGTCAGGCGGTCGAGAAGCGCATTGAGGTAAAAGCCGTTGGCAACATGGACCCTCAATCCGGCCGAGGCCGGGTGATGCGCCCAGAGCGGGAAGAGTGTCTGGGCCAGCGCAACCAGACCAAAACTGGCAACCGCGAGCACAAGCAGGGCCCATTCGAGCGGGCCGACCTCGGGCGTGGCCGGCAGGGCGGTAACCCAAAGCGTGTTGGCAACCTGCTGAAAGGCGAAATAGGCCAGGGCGACACCTGTGGCTGCGAGGCCGGTACGCCTTGTCAGCGCAGCGGGGGCTGCATCGGCGAGACCCTGGGCAACGAGATAGGCAACGCCGAAAATCAGGATGGCCCCCAGGGCCAGCGCCTGCGCCGACTTGGGGCCTGCCAGCCAGACAAAGGCCGTGGATACGATGCCGTACAGCACCAGGGAAAGGGCGAAGGATTTCGCGACCGCTGCCAGGTTCGGGACGGCAATTTCTCCGGGTCTGCGCTGTTTTGCAACGGTGCCGACTGCGCCCGTCGAGCTCAGGAAGGCGTGAGCCTTGTAGAGCGAGTGGGCAACAATGTGCAGCAGGGCAAGTGGCCAGAGACCGAGGCCGCATTGCAGCAGCATGAAACCCATCTGTGAAACGGTCGACCAGGCCAGTGCGGTCTTGACCGCGCTTTGGGTCAGCATGACCACAGCGCCGAAAAGGGCCGTGAAACCGCCGATCATCACCAGGAACGCCATAGCGCCCGGGCTGGCCTGAACAAGATCGGCCAGACGGATCAGCAAGAGGCCGCCGGCGTTGATGATACCGGCATGCAGCAGCGCGGATACCGGCGTTGGTGCTTCCATCACCTCCGTGAGCCATCCATGGAGCGGAAAGCTCGCCGTCTTGAGAACCGCAGCAAGGACGACCAGAGCCACGGCTCCATGCGGCAAGGCTTCCAGATGTGATCCGGTAGATCCGGAAAGCTGGCTGAACACGCCGGTGCCCGTTGCAAGCGCAAACAGCAGCGCAGCCAGAAGAAGGGCAATGTCACCGGCATGCCAGACCAGAGAAAACTTGGCGGCGGCCCTGCGCGCTTGTGGCCGGTCCGGATAGAAAAGCAGCAGCTTGCGCAAGGTGATGCCCACGGCGATGAAAGCCGGAAGCAGAACGACGAAGCTGCCCGACAGGACCAGAAGCTGCACCGCGGCAAGCGTCACCAGCATCTGGGCGTGAAACGCTCCTTCTTTCCGGTCGCGCGCCAGGTAGGTTCTGGAAAACCGCATGACGATCCAGCCAACAAAGGCAACGAGGAGAGACATGGTTGCGCTGACCGCATCCAGTCTCAAGGCGAGTGCAAGCGGGCCTTCAAACCAGATCACCTGAATTGGGCCGACTTGTATCAGCTGGCCCACCCCGAGGGCTGCGAGACCCAGTGCGGCCAGCGCTGCGCCCTCGGACAGCCAGGGCAGGATCGTGAAACGTCGGAGGTTCAGACCACCCAAAAGACCAGCTGCGATCACCAGAAGAACTGGCGCGAACAAGGGGAGGGGGATGGTCGAGAACACGATATTGCTCCTGGCTGCTACGGATGCCGCCGGTATAGCGCCTCGCATTCTTTCAAAAAATTATATATTATCTCATAAATCGTTCGATAAATTAGAAGAGTTACGTGATCAATCTCCATCATCTCCGGTTGTTCCGAGCGGTCGCGCGGGACGGCACACTCACCGGTGCGGCGCGGAGCCTGAACCTGTCACAATCAGCCCTGTCGGCGCAGATCAAGACGCTGGAAGCATCGCTCGGCAACGACCTGTTCGAGCGGCGGGGGCGGGGCCTGGTCCTGACGGAAGCCGGTCGCATCGCCCTGGATCATGCCGAAGCGATCTTCCGGACGGCGGACGATCTGACGGCTACGCTGAAACACACGGGGGCTGCCCGTCGGGCATTGCGGGTCGGGTCCCTGGCGACCCTGTCGCGGAATTTCCAGATCGGTTTCCTGGAGCCCCTGATCGGACGGCCGGATGTCGAAGTTGTGCTGCGGTCGGGGTCTCAGGGCGAATTGCTGCGGGCGCTGGAAGCCTTGTCGCTGGATATTGTTCTGACCAACCTGGTGCCGGCCAGGGATGCGTCGAGCCGATACCTCATTCACAATCTCTCGGAGCAGCCGGTGAGCCTGGTGGGGCTGCCAAATCCGGATTTGCAGGCGAAGGGCGTGGCGGATCTGCTCGCTGACGAGCCGCTGATCCTGCCGACCCCGGAAACCGCACTCAGGGCTTCCTTCGATGGTCTTGTGGAGAGCCTTGGTCTCGTTCTCAAAATCGCGGCGGAAGCGGATGACATGGCAATGCTGCGTCTTCTGGCACGGACGGGCGCTGGCCTGGCCGTGATTCCGCCGATTGTGGTTCGAGACGAGCTCGCCAGCGGCATGCTGGTGGAATATGCCCGGCTGGACCGGATCAGTGAGGGGTTCTTCGCCGTGACCCTGCAACGGCGGTTCCCGAACCCGCTGGTGGCCGAACTGCTGTCGGCATTCTCTGGTGCGCAGAAATAGCCGATTTCAAAGAGTTGTTGTGTTTGTCTGGATTTTATTAATCGTAAACAAATAGTTTAAAGTGGAAATTTGAAGATAGTGTTGGCAAAAAATGGTGAGTTTATTTTCGATTATTATTTTTTTGATGCTGAAATATATGGCCTGACAGGTTGATGACAGTTTCGTAATCTAGATTTCTTCTTGTCAGAATGTAGTGGCGAAGCCTGCTTACTGTACGGTTCCGGACTTCCGGGCCAGTGACACCGTGCGCGCGCCTTCAAGACTTCGACAGTCTTGAGGGGGGCGCCGGGCAGAAGCGGTCTGCCCAGAGCATTTTCAGGGTGCCGAACGTGGATTTGCCGGGACACGCCTTTCATTAGCGCGGCCCCGGACGGGCTGGCATTGCCTCAAGTCCAGGTTGTCACCGCAACGGAGGAGAATTCGAGATGCGTGGAAACTATCTGAAAACAATCAAGGTCGCGGCGGTGTCGGCGGCACTGGCACTTACCATGGGCGGAGCGGCACTGGCCAACGGAGAGGTCAAATTCCTGATCCCGGGCGGCGAAGGCGGCGGCTGGGATACCACGGCGCGTGCTGTCGGTTCTGCTCTGGAGGAGGCCGGCCTGGCCAAGGTGAACGGTTATGAAAACCTGTCGGGGGCCGGCGGGGGGCGAGCCCTGCTGAGCCTCATCTCGGATGGTGAAAAGCGCGAGGGCACCTTGATGGTCCAGTCCACGCCGCTTGTCATTCGCGCCCTGACCGGCGTCTACAAGAACAACTGGCAGGACATCACGCCTGTTGCCACGATGATTTCGGCCTATCAGGCGGTCGCGGTTGCAGCGGACAGCCCCTATCAGGATATCAATCAGCTGGTTGCCGACCTGAAGGCAAAGCCGGATGCGGTCGTGGTTGCCGGCGGTTCAGGGCGGCTGTCGCTCGATCATCTGACCCTTGGCCTGATCGCGCAGGCCTCCGGTATCGAGCTCGACAAATTGCGTTATTCGGCGGCCGATGGCGGCAAGGAAGCCCTGGACCGCTTGCTGTCCGGCAAGGTGAAGGCTGTCGTCAGCGGTGTCGGTGAACTGCTGCCGGCCGCAGCTGACGGGCAGATCCGCATTCTTGGTGTCACTTCCGCCGAACCGATCCCGGGCCTGGAGGCGCCGACGCTTGCAAGCCAGGGACTGGATGTCGTGTTCGCGAACTGGCGTGGTTTCTTTGCAGCGCCGGGTGCCAGCGACGACGAGGTGGCCCAATACCGGGACATGCTGACGACCCTGACGGAGACGGATGCCTGGACGGCGACAAGAGCCACCTACAAGTGGGAGCCTCTCCTGCTGGTGGGCGCCGACCTGGATGCCTTCCTGGCAAAACAGGAACAGGACCTCGGTCAGATCCTGAAGGAACTCCAATAACCCCAGTCCACGCGGGGCCGGCCGGAAAGGCTTTTCCGGTCGGTCAACGTAGACCCGGAGCTTTGAAGGGAGCGAAGCGATGGTTGGTTTGCGTCAGAAAATGTTTCGGACTGCAGTTGCGGCGGTCGCCCTGATCCTGGGGTCCATGCCGGTGCGTGCTGCAGACATGCCCGAGATACGGTTTCTTATTCCCGGTGGCAAAGGCGGCGGATGGGACACGACGGCCCATGCGGTCGGAGAGGTTCTGACGGCAACAGGTCTTGCCAATGTGGTTGCCTATGAAAACCTGGTGGGTGGCGGCGGCGAGCGCGCCTTGCTTGACCTGATCCATCATCCGCAGCGCCACCAGAACACCTTGATGGTGCAATCGACGCCGATCATCGTCCGGTCCTTTCGCGGTGATTATCGCAACAGCTGGCGCGATACGCGGCCGGTAGCGATCCTGATCTCGGCCTACCAGGCCATTGCCGTTCCAGCGGACAGCCCCTATCGCGATATCAATGAACTCATGCAGGCGATCAGTCTGTCTCCCGGAGACATACCGGTGACCGGTGGCTCCACCTATCTGTCACTTGATCACCTGACCCTCGGTCTGGTGGCCCAGGCCTCCGGAATTCATCTGAATGCGCTGCGATATTCACCCGCCGATGGTGGCAAGGCCGCGCTCGACCGCCTGCTGTCGGGCAAGGTCAAGGCCGTGGTTTCCGGCGTCGGCGAACTGCTTCCAGCCGCCCGGTCGGGCAAGATCAGGATCCTCGGAGTGACGTCCGCCGACCCGTTGCCGGGTCTGGATGTCCCGACCTTCCGAAGCCAGGGGCTGGACGTGGTGTTTTCCAACTGGCGGGGGTTCTTCGCCGCCAGTGCGACGGACGAGGCTGACATCGAGGCCTACAGGGACATGTTTAGCGCCCTGGCCGGGACAGAAGCCTGGGCAAAACAGCGCTCCCATTACAGGTGGGAGCCGATGTTCCTGGTCGGTGAGCCGTTGAAGAGGTTTCTCATTGAACAGGAACGAAGCCTTTTCAGGATCATGACCATGCTGCAAAGCTCACCGGAACGGTTCGGCCGCATGGCGTCCCACTCTAGCGCGCGCAACTGGCGCTGAAAGCAGGCTGGCATGCGCCGAGGCAGGTCAGGATGCCTTTGCCAGCCCTCTCGCAGGTGTGGATGCTCCGTGAAGCCAGCGGGAAAGATCCAGCGTCGAGCGCCTGCCGAGATCCCTGCCATGGTTTTTCAGGAACATCTCCGCAGCATCTCTGCCTTCGTCACGCAGCTGCGTGAGAAAGAGCCAGGCGGAATCCAGTTTTGTCTGACTGTCGCGCACATTCATTGCGGCACTGGTAATCCGATGGCACCTCAGAGCCGAGATGGAGCGGGCATGATGCGGTTTCTGCCGCGTGAGCCTGCCGACCAGGCCTTCCAGAAAACCAGGCGGACCTGAGCCCGGCAGCAGACGCGCCTGGTATTGCAACTCGGCCAGGAGGCGCAATTCCTTGATGAGCGGAGCGTTGAACGAGATTTCCTTTTCCCGGGCCGCGATCTGCTGCGCCTTTTGCGGCAGATCAGGACGTCGCGTCGGGCTGGTCTGCACCAGCAACAGATCGCTCGCATCTGTTTCGCCAACGAGCGGCATCAGGCTGGGGTTACCGGAATAACCACCGTCCCAATAATGCTCGCCATCAATCTCGATGGCGTGGAACAGGGCGGGCAGGCAGGCGGAGGCCAGCAGAACCTCTTCCGTGACGGCGTCTTGAGAAAAGACCCTGGCCTCCCCGGTGCCGACATGCGTGGCCGTGACATGGAGAGCAACGGAAGACCGTGAGAGCGCGGTGATATCAATGGTGTCGCGGATGATTTCCTGCAGTGGATTGAAGCCGGCCGGGTTGAGATCGTAGGGCGAGAAGACCTGTGACCCCGAGCCGAAGAAAAACGGGAGCGCGTTGACATCAAGTCCCAATCCTCCGAGCACGGCCTGAACTGTCGACCGGTTGAACGGGATGAGTCGACTTCGACTGGAAACGCTGCGCCAGAAGGATCTGAGCGATTGTCGCGCCGCTTCCGGACCGCCATTTTCAAGTCCCGAGATCAGGGCTGCAGCGTTCATGGCGCCGGCAGATGTGCCGGAAACAGCGTTGAAACGGAGCGTTTCTTCTTCCAGTAGCCGATCCAGAACCCCCCAGGTGAAGGCGCCATGCGCACCACCGCCTTGCAGCGCCACGTTGAGGCGTGTCGGGGAGGAGAAAAACCGTTTTTGTTTCAAGCAAATGCACCTTCATGTCCAGGAGCCACGACCACGCAGTCCGGCTGCGGGGTCGCCTTGAAACGTTTCTTCCAGACATCGTTGAAGGTCTTGATTGGTGAGAATGGTGCGCCGCAACATCGGTGATGGCTACTCACAAAACCGTGAGGCCAGGCTGGTGCAGCTCGGGTTACTGCCAGTTGTCAAAGGGTTTCAGCTTCTGTTGAAGGCGGCTGTGGTCTTCCTGTGACAAGACCTTTTGGCCTTGCTGATCGGGCTCAAAACAGTTGAGATCGTAGAGGATTTCACGGGCGCTGTTTTTGCCGACCCGGTTTGCCGCCTGCCTCTCTATTTCGATGATGAAATCAATGGCGACGGCAAGAACAGGGTAATAGGTGCCCCGATGGTTATTACCGACAGCAAAAAGTACCATTGATTGAATCCGGTCGGCCTGGTCTTCGTGTTGCAAATGCAAGAGATTCAGCAGTGCAGGAGCAACCTCATCGGGATTGTACTCCTCCGGGCCGTCGAAACGGGACCAGTCCGTTTCCAGGATGGATTTCTCCAGCGGGCTCTTGTCCATGCCGTTTGCAAAACTCTTGTCGGTGTCAGGTGGAAAGATGTTTCAGCAGCGAGGCCTTGGCGCCTTGGATATGTTCTTTCGTCAGCCTTGAGGCCAGGTCCGCATCGCCTTTCTCGCAGGCCACCAGAATGCCGAAATGCTCGCGTCCGGCGCGGTCCATACCGTCGGACAGAACCAGCTGGGCGCGGATCTGCCGTTCGACCCGGTCGATGGCGTTGTCGGCAATCTCCTGGAAGAATTTCAGATCGCTGGCGCTGTAGAGTGTCTCGTGAAAATCCCGGTTGAGATCGCCATAGGTGAGCGGGTCTGTGGCGGACGAAAAGGCGGAGCATTTCGCGCGGGCGTCGGCCAGTAGGTCCTTCGACATGCGCGGCACCGCATCCCGGATGATCTCCGGTTCGATCAAGGCGCGCAGGTCAAAGATCTCAGCCGTTTCCTTCGGTGACAGGCCGGCAACGACGGCGCCCTTGTAGCGCTGGGTCTTGACCAGTCCCTGTTCTTCCAGGCGGGAAATCGCCTCGCGCACCGGGATGCGGCTGGTGTTGAAAAGCCGGGCAATCTCGTCCTGCCGCAGCGGTTCGCCTTCTTCGAGCTGGCCCTCGATAATGGCTTTCCGCAATGCGTCGAAGACGATCGACGAGGCCGATGCGGTCGCGGAAATATCCATCGATTTCAGTTTCATAGGGCGTCTCTCCTTAAGCCCATCTTTTACGGGAAGGGTGTCCCGCTTTGAAGTGGAAAATCATTTTGAATATTTTATATTGAATATTGGATCCAATTTGGTTTATCAATCTTGCGCCGGGTCAAAAACACGGGGTGGAAGACGCTCTGAACCGGAATTGCCATTGCGTGACGGCGAAACTGCCGAGGGTGAAGGCACAAGACAGGGGCATGGGCACGGGAAGCCCAGGGCCTGAAAATCTTCGAAAGGAAGAGGGGAAAACATGTTCAAGAAAATTCTGACGGCTGCCGCCTTGTCCGTCACGGTCGCATTGCCGGCGCAGGCCGACACGCTGGACGACGTTGTTGATCGCGGCCAGTTGCGCTGCGGTGTCGTGCTCGACTTCCCGCCGATCGGCTACCGGGACGAGAACAATGAGCCGGCCGGTTTCGATGTTGAATACTGCAACGATCTGGCCGCTGCACTCGAGGTCGAGCCGATCATCTATCCGGTGACCTGGGCGGAGCGCCTGCCGGTGATCGTGACCGGCCGGGCCGATGTCGTCTTCGGGGCGACCTCCGACAGCCTGGCGCGTGCCCGCACCGTCGGTTTCACCATTCCCTACGCGATCTACTACGCCCAGGGTGTCGTCAACGCCGAAAGCGGCATCAAGTCCTTCGAGGACATCCGCGGCAAGCGCGTCGCTGGTGCCATTGGCACCGTGCCGGAGCAGGAGTGGCTGAAGATTGCCGCTGAATGGGGTGAAGAGCATCTCTACCAGGGCTACCAGTCCGAGAACGAGGTCTTCCTCGCCGTGGCCCAGGGCAAGGCCGATATCGGCATCACGACAAACACGGCGGTCAAGCCGATCACCGAACAGTATGAAACCGTCGAGCCGGGCCCGCGCATGCCCTGGACGACCGACTACACCTCGGTTGTCGGCAAACGGGAAGACGTCACCTGGCTGAACTTCCTCAACCTGTTCGTCACCCACCAGGTGCGTTCCGGCCGCTATGAAGAGCTGTGGGGCAAATATGTCGGCGGCGACGCTCCGGAACTGCGTATCCCGGGCGTGATGTACTGAGGCATGTGACGCCGGAAATCTCGTTGGGCTGATTTCCGGCAGCTTACCGCAAACACTTGTGTCACCCCGGGCGACCAAAGGGAGACCCGGGGCCCACTCACTACCAGAGCGGTTGAGTGGCGTCCGGATGTTCCCGGGACCCGTTTCCCGCTTTCGAAAGTTGCACTGCGAGTAGGCCCCGGATCGGCGCTGCGCTTGTCCGGGGTGACACCCAGTTTTCCTCTCCACACCTTGCCTTGGTTGGCAGGGTCGCCGGAACGAAAAGCTAAAAAATGTTCGACTACAATTTCCATTGGCGACCGGTGATGAAAAGCCTGCCGGACCTTCTGGAAGCAGGGCTCCTGACGCTTCAGGTCGCCTCGCTTGCCATGGTCCTCGGCATTGTCATCGGGCTGGGGCTGGCGCTGATCCGGCTGAAGCTGAAAGGGCCGCTTTACTGGCTGGCGACCAGCTGGGTGGAGCTGGCGCGAAACACGCCGGCCCTGTTCCAGCTGTTCTTCTTCGGCTTCGGCCTGGGCGCATTCGGCCTGCATCTGTCACCCTTTGCCATTGTGTTGGCCGGTCTCAGCTTCAACTGTGCCGGTTACCTGGCGGAGAACTTTCGGGGGGGCTTCCAGGCCGTGCCCGATACGCAGCTACGCGCGGCGCGCTCGCTCGGCATGACGGCCTGGCAGGCCTATACGCGCATTGTCATCCCGCAGGTGTTCAAGATCGTCTATCACCCGATCACCAACCAGATGGTCTGGGCGGTCCTGATGTCCTCACTCGGCATGCTGGTCGGCTTCCGGGAACTGTCCGGTGAGACGCAGTTCTTTGCCAGTCGCACCTTCCGGATCTTCGAGTACTTCGCAGTAACGGCCATCATCTACTACGTGATCGTCAAGATCATTCTCGGCGCCTCCCGGCTGCTTGCCATGCGCCTGTTCCGGTATTGAGGGAGGCCGACATGAACCAATCCATCAGTTTCTTTTCCGGCTTCAACCTCAACGACCTCTGGTTCCTGGGCGAAGCCGCGCTGCGCACGCTCTGGATCTCTGTCCTTTCGATTGCGATCGGCACTCTGCTCGGCGGGCTCTTCGGCTGGATGCTTTACGAGGGCCGGCTCTGGGCGGCGCTGACGCTGGCGCCGGTGCTGGATATCTTCCGCTCCGTTCCGCTGATCATCCAGCTGGTGCTGTTCTATAATTTCGCGCCGATTGTCGGGCTCAATCTGGACCCGTTCGGCTCCGGCACAGTGATCCTGACGATCTACACCGCCGCGCTTGTGGCCAATGTCGCCCGCGGCGGTATCGAGGCGGTCGGACGGCCGATGCGCCGGGCCGCGCGCTCGCTGGGCCTAAGCTACTGGCAGGACATGCGCTACGTGGTACTGCCCATCGGTAGCCGGGCGGTGTTTCCGGCCTGGGTCGGCGTCGCCCTCGGCGTGATGAAGGATTCCGCACTCGTCTCCGTGCTCGGATACGTGGAACTTCTCAAGGCCAGCCAGATCCTGATCACCAGGACGCAGGAACCGTTCCTGATCCTGACAATCGCCGGCGCGTTCTATTTCGCGCTGTCCTTCCCGATCTCGCGCTATGCCGCAAAACTGGAAAAAAGGTGGGCCCAATGATCGAGATTCGCGGTCTTGAAAAGTATTTCGGTGTCTTGCAGGTGCTCAAGGGCATCGACCTGGATGTCGAAAAGGGCGAGGTGCTCTCCGTGATCGGGGCGTCAGGGTCCGGCAAGTCGACGCTGCTTTATTGCATCAACGGCCTGGAGCCGATCCAGAAAGGGTCCGTTGTCGTGGACGGCACAGACGTGCACGGCAAGGCGACCGACATCAACAAGCTGCGCCAGAAGCTCGGCATGGTGTTCCAGCAATGGAACAGCTTTCCGCATCTGACGGCGCTGGAAAATGTTGCGCTGGCGCCACGTATCGTCAAAGGCAAGTCAAAGGCCGAAGCGAAGGAAATTGCCGAAAAGCAGCTGAAACATGTCGGCCTGGAAGACAAGCTGAATGTCTTTCCGAATGCCCTGTCCGGTGGTCAGCAGCAGCGTCTGGCGATTGCCCGAGCGCTGGCCATGGAACCGGCCTACATGCTGTTCGACGAGGCGACTTCGGCTCTCGATCCGGAACTGGTCGGTGAGGTGCTCGACACGATGCGGCTCCTGGCCGAAGAAGGCATGACCATGATCTGCGTCACGCACGAGATGGGCTTTGCCCGGGACGTGTCGGACCGGGTGGCCTTCTTCCACAAGGGCGTGATGGAGGAGATCGGCCCGCCGGACCAGATTTTCGGCCAGGCGGAATCCGAGAACACCCGAAAATTTCTTGCTAACGTGCGCTGACCCGGCGCCAATATCAGTTGTCAGGCCTTTACGGGCCCGTGCCAGGTGCGTGGGAACCACTTGCGGCAGGTCTGACTTTCAAGGAGTGAACTATGACGTCCAATATCTTTTCCGGCACGATGCCGGCCCTGATGACCCCCTGCAAGGCCGACCGCACCCCGGATTACGATGCGCTGGTGAAGAAGGGCAAGGAGCTGATCGAGGCCGGCATGTCTGCCGTCGTCTATTGCGGTTCCATGGGCGACTGGCCGCTTCTGACAGATGCGGAACGCATGGAAGGCGTCGAGCGCCTGGTGAAAGCCGGCGTGCCTGTCGTGGTCGGTACCGGCGCGGTCAACACCAAGTCCGCTGTCGCACATGCCGCCCATGCGGAAAAGGTCGGTGCCCATGGCCTGATGGTGATCCCGCGAGTTCTGTCGCGCGGCAGTTCGGTTGGCGCGCAGCGTCACCATTTCAGCGCGATCCTGAAGGCGGCACCGAGCCTGCCTGCCGTGATCTACAACAGCCCCTATTACGGCTTTGCCACGCGCGCCGATCTTTTCTTCGACCTGCGCGCAGAGTTCCCGAACCTGATCGGCTTCAAGGAATTCGGCGGCTTCGACGACCTGCGCTATGCGGCCGAAAACATCACCTCCCAGGACGACCAGGTGACGCTGATGGTCGGCGTCGACACGGCCGTCTATCACGGCTTTCTCAATTGTGGTGCCACCGGCGCGATCACGGGCATCGGCAACGCGATCCCGAAGGAAGTCCTGCATCTGGTCAACCTGTGCAAGAAGGCTGCCGAAGGTCATGCGGAAGCCCGTCTGCGGGCCAAGGAACTGGAAGAGGCGCTCGGGGTCCTGTCCAGCTTCGATGAAGGCTCGGACCTGGTGCTTTATTACAAGCACCTCATGGTGCTGAACGGTGAGGATGAGTACCGGCTGCATTTCAACGAGACCGATGCACTCACCGATGCGCAGCGCAATTATGTCGAGGCGCAATATGCGCTGTTCAAGACCTGGTATGCCGACTGGTGCAAGCAGGGAGGCGTGATCGCCGAATGCGCGTAATCGACAGCCATACGGCGGGTGAACCGACCCGCGTCGTGCTGGAGGGCGGCCCGGATCTCGGAGCCGGGACTCTCGCCGAACGCGCGGCGCGGCTGGAGGCGGAGCATCTCGATTTCTGCGCCTCCGTGGTGCTGGAGCCGCGCGGGCATGATGCGATCATCGGCGCGCTGCTGGTGCCGCCGGATGACCCGGAGTGTGCGGCCGGGGTGATCTATTTCAACAACCTGCAGAATCTCGGCATGTGCGGCCACGCCACCATCGGACTTGGCGTCACGCTCGCCCATCTTGGCCGGATCCAGCCGGGAAGACACCGGCTCGACACGCCGGTGGGGGAGGTTGGCATCGATCTTCTCGACGCCAACACGGTCTCCGTCGTCAATGTCGAAAGCTACCGGCTGGCAAAGGACGTTGCGGTCCAGGTCGATGGAGTTGGCCAGGTGACAGGCGATGTCGCCTGGGGCGGGAACTGGTTTTTCCTCGTCAAGGACAGTCCGATTGCCCTGACCGGAGCCAATATCCGGCCGCTCACCGATCTGACGCTGAAGATCCGGAACGCGCTGGATGAGGCCGGTGTCACCGGCAAGGATGGCGCCTGGATCGACCATATCGAGTTGTTCGGACCGCCCGCCACGGCTGGCGCCGACAGCCGCAACTTCGTGCTCTGTCCGGGTGGGGCCTATGACCGCTCGCCCTGCGGCACCGGCTGTTCGGCGAAACTGGCCTGTCTGGCGGCTGATGGCCTGCTCGCACCGGGTGCTGACTATATTCAGGAAAGTGTTATAGGTAGTATCTATAAGCTAAGCTATCAGCCTGGGCGAAACGGCGGTGTCATTCCGACCATCACCGGAGACGCCTATGTCACTTCCGATGCCACTCTGATTTTCAATCCCACGGATCCCTACCGTTCGGGGATCCGTCTTTAAGACTGGACCAGACACATGGATTACAAGAATTTTGTCGGCGGCCAATGGGTCGAGACCACCGATAGTGTTGCCAATATCAACCCGTCCGACATCAGCGACATCGTCGGTCACGGCGCCAGGGGCAATGCGGACCAGATGAATCAGGCCATCGACGCTGCGCATCAGGCTGCCGCAGGCTGGGCAGCCTCGACGCCGCAGCAGCGCTTCGATGTTCTGGATTTTGTTGGCACCGAGATCCTGGCCCGCAAGGAAGAGCTCGGCCACCTGCTGTCGCGCGAAGAGGGCAAGACCCTGATTGAAGGTGTCGGTGAAGCCGCACGGGCTGGCCAGATCTTCAAGTTCTTTGCCGGCGAAGCGCTTCGCCAGACCGGCGACAGACTGGCTTCGGTGCGTCCCGGCGTCGAGGTCGATGTGACCCGTTCACCCGTAGGTGTCATCGGCATGATCACGCCGTGGAACTTTCCGATTGCCATTCCGGCCTGGAAGGTCGCGCCTGCACTTTGTTACGGCAACGCCGTTGTGCTGAAACCGGCCGAACTGGTGCCGGGCTGCGCGCATGCGCTGGTGGAGATCCTGTCGCGTTCCGGCCTGCCTGAGGGCGTCGTCAACCTGGTCATGGGCAGGGGCTCGGAAATCGGGCCGCTTCTTGTTGAAAGCGCCAAGGTGAATGCGATTTCCTTCACCGGGTCTGTGCCGACCGGACGGGGTATCGCGGCCGCCTGCGGTCAGCACCTGAAAAAGGTCCAGCTGGAAATGGGCGGCAAGAACCCGATGGTGGTTCTGGACGATGCCGATCTGGATCTGGCCGTTGCCGCCTGCCTCAACGGGGCGTTCTTCTCCACCGGCCAGCGCTGCACGGCGAGCTCGCGCCTCGTGGTCACCGAAGGCATTCACGACCGCTTCGTGGCCGCTCTTTCGGACGCCATGAAGGCCATGAAAGTCGGCAATGCGCTGGAAGCCGGCATCCAGATGGGCCCGGTGGTTGACGACCGTCAGCTGCAGCAGAACCTGTCCTATGTCGATATTGCAGCCAAGGAAGGCGGCAACGTCCAGGGAGGGGAGCGGCTTAACCGGGAAACGGAAGGTTTCTACATGGCGCCGGCGCTGGTGACAGAGACCGACAATGCCATGCGCATCAACAAGGAAGAGGTGTTCGGACCGGTCGCGTCCGTGATCCGGGTGAAGGATTACGACGAAGCCCTGAGCGTTGCCAATGATACCGAGTTCGGTCTCAGCGCAGGCATCTGCACGACCAGCCTGAAACATGCCAGCCACTTCAAGGCCAACGCCCAGGCCGGCATGGTGATGGTCAACCTGCCAACGGCCGGGGTCGATTACCACGTGCCGTTCGGGGGCACCAAGGGCTCCAGTTTCGGTTCGCGCGAGCAGGGCCGCTATGCGGCCGAGTTCTACACCATCGTCAAGACTGCCTATACCCTCCCATAGAGCAGCAACTGGCCTGCGGAGCGCGCCGCTCCGCAGGTCTTTTTCAAGGATTTCTTCATGACGGACGCAGAGGTCCATGACGTCCTCGTGATCGGGGCCGGGATCATCGGGATCAGCAGCGCCCTTGCGCTTCAAAAGGCAGGCCGGAAAATCCTCGTCCTGGACCGGCCGAGCGAGACTCGCCGTGCCTCGGACATGAATGCCGGGGCCTTCGCCTTTACCGACATCGTTCCATTGGCGACCCCCGGCATCATGCGCAAGGCGCCCAAATGGTTGCTCGATCCGCTGGGGCCGCTTTCCGTGCCTCCGGCCTACGCCTTGCAGATCGCGCCCTGGATGCTGCGGTTCTGGCGGGCGAGCTGGCCGGACCGCTACCAGGCGTCTCTGTCGGCACAGGCGTACCTGATGCAAGTCTCGCAGGCCGCGCTGGACCGGCAGACCGGGGATGTTGGCGGCGCGGACCTGTTCCAGCGGGACGGGCAGATGCAGCTCTATGAGGGGGATCGAGAGTTCCGGGCCAGCCTGCCGGGATGGGATCTGCGAAAACAGCACGGCATCCGGTTTGAGTTCCTGGAGAGCCCGGACGCGATTGCTGCCGTTCAGCCCGGCCTTGACCGGCGATTTACCCATGCCGCCTATACGCCGGACTGGATCAACACATGTGATCCGGCCCGGTGGCTTGCGCACCTGACTTCCACGTTCACTGCCCGAAACGGACGGATCGGTGAGGCGGATGTGGTGGCCTTGCGACCCGGGGAAAACACCGTCTGTGTTGAAACGCGCTCTGGTTCCTACAAGGCCAAACAGGTGGTGGTCGCCGCCGGTGCGTGGTCACACAACCTGGCACATGATCTGGGAGACCGCATTCCGCTGGAGACCGAGCGTGGTTACAACACGACCTTGCCGGCCGGGGCCTTCGAGTTAAAAACCCATCTGACCTTCTCCGGGCATGGCTTTGTGGTTACCAGGATCAATGGTGGTGTCCGTGTTGGCGGTGCCGTGGAATTGGGCGGCCTCAACCTGAAGCCCAATTACAAGCGCGCCGACATTCTGCTGAACAAGGCCAAACGCTTTCTTCCGGGGCTAAAGAGTGATGGCGGGAGCCAATGGATGGGGTTCCGGCCGTCTCTGCCCGACAGCCTGCCGGTGATCGACCGGTCACCAAAAGACAGACGGATCATCTACGCCTTCGGCCATGGCCATCTTGGTCTGACCCAGTCTGCGGGAACCGCTGAACTGGTTGCGCATCTTGCCGGTGAAACACCGGCCCCCATCGACATGTCCGCCTTTTCCGCGCGGCGATTCTAACGACTTTCTGGAGGACTTCATGAAAATCTCGGCCATCAATGTCTATCAGGTCGACCTTCCGCTGAAAGAAGGCCGTTACAGCTGGTCAAACGGCAACTTCATCGAGGTGTTCGACAGCACGGTGGTCGAGGTCGAAACGGATGAGGGCCTGAAAGGCTATGCGGAGTGCTGCCCGCTGGGGTCGGCCTATCTGCCCAGTTTTGCGCTTGGCGTTCGCGCCGGCCTTCAGGAGCTGGCACCGCAGCTGATCGGTCAGGATCCACTGAATATCGGTGAGATCAACCGGGTGATGGATGCTGCGCTCAAAGGGCATCCCTATGCCAAGGCGCCGATCGACATCGCCTGCTGGGATCTGCTCGGCAAGGCCACGCTGCAGCCGGTCTATACGCTGCTCGGTGGAGCGGCCCAGGACGATGTCGTTCTCTACCGGGCGATCAGCCAGGAAGACCCGGAGGTTATGGCGAAGAAGATCGAGGGCTATGCAGCGGAGGGCTACACCAAGTTCCAGCTCAAGGTGGGCGGTGATGCCAATGACGACATCGACCGGATCCATGCCACGCGCGCTGTGCTGAAGCCGTCGGATCTTCTGGTGGCCGACGCCAATACGGGCTGGACCCGGCACGAGGCGGCCCGGGTTGTCGGCGCTGTGTCGTCGCTCGATGTCTATATCGAACAGCCTTGTCTCACCTACGAGGAGAGCGTCTCGATCCGCCGGCGCACAGGCCTGCCTTTCATTCTGGACGAAGTGATCGATGGCCCGAACATGCTGGTGCGGGGAATTGCCGAAGACGCGATGGACTGCATCAACCTGAAGATCTCCAAGGTCGGCGGGCTCACCAAGGCCAAGCTGATGCGCGATCTTTGTGTGGCCCATGGCATTCCGATGACCATCGAGGACACCTGGGGTGGGGACATCACGACGGCCGCGATTGCCCATCTGGCGCGATCCACGCCGGCGGAGTTCACGTTCTCCGCGACAGATTTCAACAGCTACGGCACGGTCGATATTGCAGAGGGCGCCCCCAAACGGGTCAACGGCCGGATGACTGCCTCGGGGCGGCCAGGTCTTGGCATCACCCCGATCTTTGACGCCCTCGGCGAACCCGTTGCCCGCTACTCCTGAGGTGATGCCATGCGCAGCAGCAAAACCATTCACGTGATCTCCTGCCACGCGGAAGGCGAGGTCGGCGATGTGATTGTCGGCGGCGTCGCACCGCCACCCGGCGAGACCGTCTGGGAACAGCGCAGCTTCATTGCCAAGGATCAGACCTTGCGCAATTTCGTGCTCAACGAGCCGCGCGGCGGCGTGTTTCGCCATGTGAACCTGCTGGTGCCGCCAAAACACCCGGAAGCGGATGCTGCCTTCATCATCATGGAGCCCGAAGATACACCGCCCATGTCCGGATCGAACTCGATCTGCGTCTCAACTGTCCTGCTTGATGGCGGCATCATTCCGATGGTCGAGCCGGTCACGGAGATGGTGCTGGAAGCGCCGGGCGGACTGGTGCGTGTCCGGGCCGAATGCCGAAACGGCAAGGCAGAACGCATTTTCGTGCAGAATGTGCCAAGCTTTGCCGGCAAGCTATCTGTGCCATTGGAAGTAGAAGGGCTCGGCACCCTGACCGTCGACACGGCCTATGGCGGCGACAGTTTTGTGGTGGTCGATGCCGCCGCGCTCGGGTTTGCCATTGCCGAGGACGAAGCCAAGGACATTGCCCGGCTTGGGGTGAAGATCACCAACGCGGCCAACGCGCAGCTCGGCTTTTCGCACCCGGACAACCCGGACTGGGATCACATTTCCTTCTGCGCTTTTTGCGGTCCCTTGTCGAAAACGGAGACAGGTTTGTCCGGAAGGTCAGCCGTCGCCATCCAACCCGGCAAGGTCGACCGGTCCCCGACAGGAACGGCCGTTTCCGCCCGGATGGCCTTGATGGCGGCAAAGGGCGAGATGAAAGTTGGCGATACGTTCGAAGCCGTATCGATCATTGGCTCCACCTTTACCGGCCGCATCGTTGCCGAGCAGCCGGTGGGTGGACGTCCGGGCATCATTCCGGAGATCTCCGGCCGGGGCTGGGTAACAGGCATTCATCAGCACATGCTCGATCCCAGCGATCCATGGCCGGACGGGTATCGGCTGAGCGACACCTGGGGGGCTTCAGAAAGTCGCCGGAAATGACTGGAAAACGAATATTTATGCCAGTCACTCGAAACTGGTCGCCAGTTGAAAGGAAAAATTAGATAGTTCTGAAAGTTCCGTATTGTCGCGGCGATGAAAAGTCAGTCTATTAATCTCTATAGTGGCAGCTTGATGCTGTGATCCATTTGAAACTTGCTTGGCAGATTCTGGTAGACGGCAAGTGCCGCCTGCGCAAATTGACGGGCGAAGCAGATAATAGATTTTGAGCGATGGCACGTGTGAGCGAACTTCTGGACCGGGGCATCGGCCTCATCGGTTGCGGTTTCATGGGGCAGGCCCTGTTGACGGCCTGGTTGGCGGATGGCCTGCCGGCAGAGTGTTTTCATGTTCGCGACCCGCGTCCGTCGAAGTGGCTGACCCGGCTAAAAGGGGTTCACGTAAATACCACTTTTCCGGAGAGACCGGCCGCGATCGTGATTGCCACCCGGGCGGCAGATGTCGACGATGTTCTGTCGGACCTGCAGAGCTTCGGCGGTGGCGACACGCTGATCCTGTCCATCGCGGCGAGCAAACCGGTCTCGTTGTTTGAAGAGAAGTTTGCCGAGGGAACGCCGGTGATCCGGGCGATGCCCAACCTGCCGGCGACGGTCGGAGCGGCGGTGACGGCATATGTCGCCAATGCGCATCTGCGCGAGGATCAAAAGGCCCTGTTTGAAAAACTGATGTCGGCGGTTGGATCGCTGGTGGAACTGCCGGCGGAGGATTTGCTTCCGATCGTAACGGCACTTTCCGGATCAGGTCCTGCTTATGTGTTCGCGATGGCGGAAGCTTTTGCTGCCGCTGGACTTGAACTCGGTCTTCCTGAAGACCTGGCCCACGAGCTGGCGATAAAAATGGTTGCCGGTGCCGGGCGCATGCTCGCCCAGCCGGATGCCGATGCCACCGGGTTCCGGGTTGCCGTAACTTCGAAGGGCGGCACGACGGAAGCGGGCATGCTGGAATTCATGGCCGACGACACAGGCATTCACGAGCTGGTCAAGCGGACCATCGAGGCGGCCGCCATCCGCTGCGGCGAACTGTCAGGCCAGCATCAGGCTCCTGTGACCCCACGTTTGCGTGTGGTGCGCGACTGAACTGCCGAGCCTTCCCGTCAGTTGATCTCAGACAGGCTGGCCAAAACGCCGTGTGCTTGCAGCAGCTCGTAGGCGGAGTGAATCGTTTCGGCAAATCCGGGCGTTTCCGGAAGATCCGCGTCGAAGACCTCGTGAAGCGACAATATTCCGTCAACGAAATCCCGTCCTTCGGATCGTGCGGCAAGCGCTGCAATCTGGTCTGCTAGCGGATCATTGAGTGGCAACGCCGTGCCGTCTTCCGTGTGGCCACGGCAATAATGCATCCAGCCGGCAATTGCGAGCGCCGTCAAAGGCCAGGACCGCCCTGCCTGAAGATGATTGCACACGGACGCCAGCAGTCTTTGCGGCAGTTTCTGGCTGCCGTCGGAGGCGATCTGGGTCGTCTTGTGGTGAAGTGCCGTGTTGGCGTAGCGCGCGATCAGCGCGTCGGCATACCGGTTGACATCGACACCAGCCGGCACCTTCAGCGTCGGGGCCTGCTCGTCCAGCATGAGCCGTCTGGCGGAGGCCTTCAGGACCGGCGAATTCATGCACTCGGCAATGGTGTCGAAACCGGCAAGGGCGCCCAGATAGGCCAGGAAGGAGTGGCTGCCATTCAGCAGCCGTAGCTTCAGCTCTTCATAAGGTGCGACATCCTCGACGAACTCTGCCCCGGCGAGATCCCAGGCCGGTTTGTCGCCCGCAAAAGCATCTTCAACGACCCATTGCCGGAAAGGTTCGCAAAGGATGCCATTGGGATCGGGATGACCGAGAGCCTCGGACAACTGGTGATGGGAGGCTTCGGTCATGGCCGGAGTGATCCGGTCGACCATGGAAGAGGGAAAGCGACAGGTTTCCGCGATCCATTTGGCAAGTACCGGATCCAGCTGCGCGGCATAGCTGGAAACGGCCTTTTGGCACAGGTGACCGTTTGACGGGAGATTGTCGCAGGAGAGGATCGTCAGGCCCGGCAATCCAGCCGCCTGGCGCAAGCGCAAGCCCTGTGCAATCAGGCCGATGGCGGTTGTCGGCGTGTCCGGCGAGCTCAGATCCTGCCGGATGCCGTCGTGATCCAGATCCAGGTCTCCGTTCTTCAGGCAGTACCCCTTTTCCGTGATCGTCAGCGTGATCACGGCAAGTTCCGGATCGGCGATCTGCGCAAGCAGCGTCGCCATGCCGTCGCGCTGTGGATGGAGCGTCTTGAGAATTGCTCCGACCTGTCGCAGGGCAAGGTCCTCGCCCGACATTTCTCCGACCGCAAAAAGCCCGGAGGCTTCGTCAAGCAAGGTCAAGTCTTTTGCTCCGGAATGAAGACGCGCTGCCACCACGCCCCAATCGGATCCCGTTTGCCTAAGCATCTCGTCGTGAAACACCAGGACATGAGCCTTGGCAAAGGCTCCAAGGCCGAGATGAAACAGGCGAGGTCTCAGCCGTGTGCGGTCATAGTCCGGTTTGGACAGGTCGGAGGCGGGTTGGTTCATCAGCTTGTTTCAGGCTTCGGGAATGGGATCTGGGTGCCGGACACATGGGCGGTGTCATTGATCTTCAGTGGGGCCGATCCTGCCTGCCAGAGCAAGATGCTGTCAAAGGCCGGTTGCCAGTTTCCGCTGCGCTGCCAATGCAGGCTGAGGCCATCGCCCTCGTTTGACAGGGTGAAGCGGGTCAGGCAATGGGCTCCACTGAGGGCATCGACCGTTTCGCCGTCGTCGTCATAACCAATGGAGGACCGGACCGGGGTTCCGGTCGGTTGCGGATAGATCCGCCAGGTTCGTTTCCGGTCAAGATTTGGTGCCGCGCGCAGATTTGGCGCTGCCATTGGCAGGACGGTGCCACCGCGCACAAACAGCGGGATCGTTTCCAGTGTAACCGGAACTTCGATCACCTGGCCACCGGCAAACCACTGACTGCCGTCGAAGGCCCACCAACCCTCGGGATTGGCGGGCAGGCAGACGCGCCTGCCCCTTGCTCCTTCTTCGACAACCGTCGCGACAAGGAGGTTCTTGCCCAGCAGGAAATCGAATTCGGCTTCGCGACAGGCCGGGTCGTCAGGATGGTCGAGAAACAACGGCCGCAGCATCGGTTCGCCTTTGGTCACGGCTTCGAACAGCAGACTGTAGAGATAGGGTATCAGCTGCGCGCGCAGTTTGAGCGCGTCGCGGACCAGCGGCGTGATCTCCGGATACATCCAGGCTTCATTCGCCGTGCCGTCATCGTTCCAGGAGTGGATGGTGAAACGCGGATGGAAAATGCCGTTCTGGACCCAGCGCAGGAACAGTTCCGGATCGGGCCGAGGACCTGCAAAACCGCCGACATCGTGGCCGATATTGTAGAACCCGGACAGGCTGAGGCCGAGACCCATCGGGATGTTCCAGCGGAGCGTCTCCCAGCTGGTGTAGTTGTCGCCGGTCCAGGTCTGTGCGTAGCGCTGGGTGCCCGGCGACGCACACCGGGAAATCAGGTAGGGGCGCTTGTGAGGTTGGTTGTCCCACTGGGCATCATAGGACGCCCGCGTCATCAGCTGGCTATGCAGCGGGCGGATCAGGTTAACCGGGACCGGATCGCCGAAGCCGGCGCAGACTGCTTCGTCATCCCAGACTTCATATTCATTGTTGTCGTTCCAGGTGCTCGCAATGCCCTTGGCAAAAAGCTGGTCCTTGAGGTTCCTCTGCCACCAGGCGACCGTGTCGGGATTGGTGAAATCGAGATGTGATCCGTAGCCGTCCCAGAACGGCGATTTTTCCGGTGCGCCTGTTTCGCTGTCGCGAATGAAAAGGCCTTTTGCTTCGGCTTCATCGCGCAGGGGATGGTCGTCAAGAAGAACAGGTTTGATATTCGCGATCAGGTGAATGCAGGCTTGCTGGTAGGCCTCGCTCATCGCTTCAACATCCGGGAACCGGTCGGTGTTCCAGTGAAACACGTAGCGTTTGCCCTTGATGGCCGTGTAGCCGGACGACATCTGAAAACTGTCGCAAGGCATGTCTTCATCAGACAGCTTGCTGATGAATTCCATCAGCCGCTCCTGGGCGTTTTCCGAATCCGTATAGGCCATCGTCGAGCCGGAATAGCCGAAACCCCAGCGGGGCATGAAGGCTGTACCGCCGGTGAGCCAGTGCTGGCGCCTGGTGATGTCCAGGATGGTCGGCGCCCAGCTGAAATAATAGTCGAGATCCCCGTCATCGGCCCGAAAGGCGCGGAAGGGTGGATGGTAATTGTCCTTTTCGTTGTCGAGATCGAACCAGCAAGGCGCCATCGTGTCATAGTAGATCCCGAAGGCGCCGAGGTCGCCGCGATCTGTGATCGTGAAGGGGACATGCTTGTAGAGCGGGTCGGTCGTTCGGGCGTCGTAACCCATGGCGTCGAGATTGCGCATTTCGTACCGGCGGCCGGATCGCTCCAGCCGGCCGGTTTTTTCACCAAGACCATAGAACCGCTCGTCCGGATGCCGGCGCATGAAATGATGCTTGCGGTGGTCCCGCCGACCGATCATGTAGGCATCTTGCGGACGGTCCCTGGCGACCTCGCGGAACGGGGCGTCAGCATTCGACCGTGCTTCCCAGACAAGCGCCAGCGGCGTTTCCACCGTCAGGCGCAGCGTCTCGGTTTCCAGAACGATCTGCCTTTCGGCCTCGTTGAGGCGAAAGTCCGGGCAGGTGAAGCCGCTGACATCGTCCCGTGGACGCCCCTCCCAGGGCACGTCACCGGCCGGTGCGATTGCCCAGGTCCGGTTCAGCCGATAATCGCCGTTCTTCAATAGGCAGACCCGGATCAGGTCATGCTCCAGAACCTTGACCACCAGCCGGTGCCGGCCTTCGACTTCAAGCGCAAAACCGCTGCCGGAGCGGCTTGCGAAACGCCAGCTGCGCAGAGCCTTCATCTGGATCAGCCCCCATAGCCGAGCAGCAGGCGCGGCAGGAACAGGCTGAGTTCTGGGATGAAGGTCACCACCATCAGCAGGGCGACCAGCACACCGTAGAAGCCGAACATCGGCCGCAACACTTCACCGATTTTCACCCCGCCGACCGAACAGCCGACAAAGAGGGCCGACCCGACGGGCGGCGTGCAGATGCCGATGCACAGATTGAAGGTCATGACGACGCCAAAGTGGACGGGGTCCATGCCGAGATCTTCAACGACAGGCAGAAAGATCGGGGTGAAGATCAAGAGGGCAGGTGTCATGTCCATGAAGGTGCCGACAACCAGCAGGGCCAGGTTGATGATCAGCAGCAACACGATCGGGTTTTCAGACAGACCCAGCAGGATATCGGAAATGGAATAGGGGATGTCGGCAAAGGCCATCGCTTTCGACATGGCAATCGAACAGCCGATCATCAGCAACACGATCGAGGTGGTGACGGCGCTTTCCAGGATGATGCCGGGCAGATCCCGGATGGTGACTTCGCGGTAGACGACCAGTGCCAGGAACAGCGTGTAGAGGACAGCAACGGCCGAGGCCTCGGTCGCGGTGAAGACGCCGAAGATGATGCCGCCCATGACGATAACGATGAGGCCGAGCGGCAGCATCGCTGCCAGGGTCTTGTCGACGACTTCCCTTGTTGTTGCCCGGTCGGCGACCGGATAGCCGCGGCGCTTGGCAATGATCCCGGCGACGACCATCAGGCTCAGCCCCATCAGGATGCCGGGAATGTATCCGGCGACAAAGAGGGCCGCGACCGAGGTGCCGTTGGTGATCAGCGAATAGACGATGAATGTGGCGCTGGGCGGGATCAGCAATCCGGTCGGACAGGAGGCAATGTTGACCGCGGCGCTGAAGGCCGGGCTATAGCCTTCCTTTTTCTGCAAGGGGGCCATCACCCCGCCAACGGCGGCTGCCGAGGCGACGGCGGAGCCGGAAATCGAGCCGAACATCATGTTGGCCAGCACGTTGCAGTGGGCGAGTGCACCGGGCAAGCGTCCGCCCAGTACCTTGGCAAACTCGATCAGGCGCATGGCGATGCCGCCCCGGTTCATGATGTTGCCGGCCAGGATGAAAAACGGAATGGCCAGCAGCGTGAAGCTGTCGAGACCGGAAGCCACCTGCTGGGCGACGATATAGACCGACTGGTCGAAAGACATGAACAGAAGGAAGGTGGCAAAGGCTGCCAGGCCGATGGCATAGGCAATCGGCACACCGAGGATCATGAGCAACGCGAAGGTCCCGAACAGGACCGCAACAGATTGAATATCCATGAAAGGTCTTGTCCTTGTCAGTCCAGCGGGCCGCCGGCCTTGGGAGCCGCCGTCTGTTGTTCATTGGGGCCGCGGCCTTCGCGCAGCAGGTCGATCAGGAAGGTCAGGCAGTAATAGAGCATGCAGGTGCCGGAAAACGGGATGGCGATGTAGATCAGTCCCATGGGCAGGCGCAGGGCCGGTGAGACCTGACCCGTCTCGAGCGTGCGGCCGACAAGGTCGATGCCGCCATAGATCAGCACCACGCCGGCGAAAAAGGCGATAGCACCGATGATGGCCACGTTGACCAGCAGACGGGTGGTGCCTGTCGTAATCACGGGAAGAAGATCGATTGCCAGGTGGCGGCGCTGGCCAAGTGTGTAGGCTCCTCCCAGGAGCGCCACCCAGATGAACAGGAAACGCGCCATCTCGTCGGTGACGGTGCTGGGGCTTTGCAGCACGTAGCGCGAAAACACCTGCCAGACGACACAGGCGACCAGAACCGAAAAGGCGATGGTGATGACGAAGCGCAGGATCAGATCCACGCTCCTGGTGATAAGTGTCACGATATACCTCCCGCGCCGGCGGATGTGCCCTGCATGGAAGGGCGGTGAGTCAGGATCCGGCAGGGTTAGACATGCGTCAGGAATGAAAATTGGTCAACCAATTTTGTAAAAAAGGTTGACTGATTTTGAAAATTGGACGAACAATTCGCCATCCGCAGCGGAGACCAGCTGCGCGTGACGCGTTCGACCGGTGGTTCGGGAGGGGCGCAAATCCTGCGGCCAAGGCCGCGATTGGGAGGAAATCATGTCTAATTTCGTGAAGCTCGCAGCCGTGTTGGCTGCAGGCGTGGTGGCGCTGGGCTCTGCTGCCAATGCCAAGACCCTGCGTCTCAATCACAACAACCCGGAAGACCATCCGCTGCACAAGTCCATGGAATTCATGGCGGACCGCGTGGAAGAACTGACCAACGGCGATCTGAAGATCCGGATCTATGCGAATGCCCAGCTCGGCACCCAGCGCGAGTCCATGGAGCTGATGCAGAACGGTGCCCTCGACATGGCCCGCTCCAACGCTTCGGAGCTGGAGGCTTTTGAAGAGTCCTACGGTGCCCTGAACCTGCCTTACATCTTTGTCAGCGCTGACCACTATTACGATGTTCTCAGCGGTGACATCGGTGCCGACATCCTCGCAGCTTCCGAAGACAAGGGTTTCATCGGTGTTGCCTATTACATTGAGGGCGCGCGCTCCTTCTACGCCAACAAGCCGATCCATTCGCCGGCGGATCTCAAAGGCATGAAGATCCGTGTGCAGCCGAGCCCGTCGGCCATCCGCATGGTCGAACTGCTCGGTGCCAACCCGACCCCGATCGCCTGGGGTGAACTCTACAGTGCTTTGCAGCAAGGCGTGGTCGACGGTGCGGAAAACAACCCGATGGCCCTGACCTCCGCCCGTCATGGTGAAGTTTCCAAGTTCTATTCCGATGACGGCCACACCATGATCCCGTCTGTCGTGATGATCTCCACCAAGACCTGGGGCGAGCTGTCCGACGCCGAGAAGGAAGCCATCCGGACCGCCGCAAGCGAATCCATGGATTTCCACCGCGAGCAGTGGGACGCCATGAGTGCGGCCGCCGTCGAGACCGCAAAGTCCGAACTCGGCGTGGAATTCATCGACGTGGAAAAAGGCCCGTTCATCGAGGCCGTGCTGCCGATGCATGAAGAAGCTGCACAGAAGTCACCGGTTGTCGCCGACCTGATCAAGCGTATCAAGGCGGCTGCCGAATAAGCGGCTTTCAAACAGCAGTCAGTCCGATCCGGAGACCTTCATAAGATGCTCGAACGTTCCCATCTCGCCGACAACGCCCTGCAGGCGCTGCATGACGAGGACTATGACGTGCCTTTCAACACGCAGTCCCTCAATCATGACGGTCTTGTCTTCATGGGCGGGCGCAGCGTGACGGGCCTGGACGGCGACTGGACTTTCTGCGTTGACCTTCTCGACACCGGCCTCCGGCAGAAATGGTTCGCCATGCTGCCGGAGGCTCCGGAAGACCGGGCGGAGCCCTGGGATTACGACCCCTATATGGGTGAAACCGTGCCGGTTCCGTCCAACTGGGCGATGCTGAAGGAGAAATGGTATTTCTTCGAAGGCAGCGCCTGGTACACGCGGCCGCTGGACCTTGACGATGTCGACGAGACGAAGCGCCAGTTCCTGCGTTTCGGGGCCGCTGCCTATGACTGCAAGATCTTTCTGAATGGCGAATTCATCGGCAACCACTACGGGGCTTCGACCCCTTTCTGTGTCGAGCTGACCGGCAAGCTGAAAAATGGCCGGAACTGGATCATGGCCTGTGTCAACAACACACGGACCCGCGACCGGGTGCCGATGCGTAATACGGACTGGTTCAACTATGGTGGGCTTTATCGGGAGGCTTCCTACTTCGAAACGCCGAAGAGCCTGATCAGGGATTTCTTCTTGTATCTCGTGCCGGACGGAACCTATTCGTCTTTGCGGGCCGAGGTAACGGTTGACGGCGCGAGATCAGGTTCCGCCATCGTGTCGATCCCTGAACTTGGTGTGGACGCCGAGATTGTCCTGGATACAGAAGGTCGCGGAACGGCTGATATCAGCGCCCGCCCGGACCTCTGGAGCCCGGAGACGCCGGTGCTTTATGATGTTTCTGTTTCCTGCGGTGAGGACGGGATCACCGACCGGGTCGGTTTCCGGCAGATTGAACGGCGCGGCACGGAGATCCTGTTGAACGGGGTGCCGCTGTTCCTGCGTGGCATTTCCGTTCACGAGGATGACGCAGTCCTTGGCAAGGTGACGAGTGAAGCGGATCTGCGCCGGCGGTTTGAACATGCAAGCGAGCTCGGCTGCAACTACCTGCGTCTTGCCCATTATCCGCACCATGAACGCGCGGCCGAAATCGCCGATGAGCTCGGTTTCCTGCTCTGGGAGGAAATCCCGGTCTATTGGGCAATCGATTTTGAAAATCCAGCGACCTATCGCGATGCTGACAATCAGCTGAAGGAGCTGATCAAGCGGGACCGGAACAGGGCAAGCGTGATCATCTGGTCTGTCGGCAATGAAAATCCGGATACGGATGCACGGCTCACATTCATGAAAGGTCTTGCCGAGACCTGCAAGGCGCTCGATCCGAGCCGGCTGACGTCGGCGGCCTGCCTTGTCAATCACGCGCAGAACCGGATCGAGGACCGGCTGGCTGCCCATATCGATATCATCGGCCTCAATGAATATTTCGGCTGGTACGAAGAAAATTTCGAGGACCTGGCGGCCATCGGCGAAAACTCCAACCCTGACCGTCCGGTGGTGATTTCGGAGACGGGAGCCGATGGGGTGATCGGGGAGAAAGGCCCTGAGCGGGGGCTTTTCAGCGAGGCCTACATGGCTGAGGTCTATGTCAGACAGATCGCGACCCTGCGCGCGCTCGGTTACATCAAGGGCATGTCGCCGTGGATACTTTATGATTTCCGTGTTGAGAGGCGCCAAAACATCTTTCAGAACGGCTACAATCACAAGGGGCTGATTGCGGCCGACAAGAAAACCAAGAAAAAGGCATTCCACATTCTGGCTGATTATTATCGGGAGATCGCAGCCAGGGATGTGGAGGCAAGGAAGGCTTCATGACGAATGACGCCCAAAAACGCCGCTACCAGGAAATCGCCGAGCTGCTGGCCCGGCGCATTGCGGATGAAGGCTACAAACCCGGAGACAAGTTTCCGACGGAGCGGCAGATTTCGCTCGAACTCGGCATCAGCCGCTCGCTCGTGCGCGAAGCCTTTATCATGCTGGAGATCGAAGGCTATCTCGACGTGCGCAAGGGGTCCGGCAGTTATGTCGCCTCAGGCGAGAAGATTTCACTGAATGTGCAAAAAGGCGACTTCGGTCCCTTCGAGCTGCTGCAGGCGCGCCAGCTCCTGGAAAGCAGCATTGCCGGTTTTGCCGCCACAACCATCACCAAGAATGACATCGTCCAGTTGCGCGAGACCCTGGAACTGGAACGCAAGGCCATCGAGAAGGGCGAAGAGGACTATGCCGCCGACCGGCAGTTTCATCTTCTGATCGCCGAAGCCACCCAGAACAGCGTGCTGGTCGCCCAGGTGGAGGATCTCTGGTCGAAGCGGGAAAACAGCTCCATGTGGGCCCGTCTGCATGACCGAATCTTCGATCTCAGCTACCGGGCGAAATGGCTTGATGACCACGCCGAGATCCTGGAGGCCTTGCGGCATCGCAATTCCGAGAAGGCCCGGCTGGCCATGTGGCAGCACCTTGAAAATGTCCGCCTGACGCTGCTGGAACTTTCGGATGTTGGCGACCCCGACTTCGACGGATATCTCTACACCCCTGCCAGGGCAGCGCCCTGAACTCTTGCCCCATCGACCTAAACCACTCGCGCGATAACAAGAAAGACCGGATGCGATGATTGAAAGCTGGCGCTGGTTCGGACCTCAGGACCCCATTTCCCTGAAAGACATCCGCCAGACAGGCGCCCGCGGGATCGTAACCGCGTTGCACGAGATTCCGAACGGCACCTTCTGGCCGGAAGAAGAGATCGCGGCACGGCGCCAGTTGATAGAAGACGCGGGTTTGCAATGGCTGGTCACCGAAAGCATTCCCGTGCACGAGGACATCAAGACCGGCGCACCGGGCTGGGAGCAGTGGGCGCGGAACTGGGCGGAAACGGCGAAGGCACTGGCACGGCAGGGCATCACCACGATCTGCTACAATTTCATGCCGGTTCTCGACTGGACCCGCACGGATCTTGATTATGAACTTGCTGACGGGGCAACTGCGCTCCGGTTCGAGTTCACGGCCTATGCGGCCTTCGACCTGTTCATCCTGCAGCGCGAGGGCGCCGAGGCCGACTATTCGGCTGAGGATATTGCGGCGGCCGAAGCCCGGTTCGCCGGGATGTCCGAAGAGGCGCACGACCGATTGACGGCAAACATCATTGCAGGTCTGCCGGGCTCGGAAGAAAGCTACAGTCTGGACGGCTTCCGCGAGCGTCTTGCCGCCTACAGGGACATTGGCCGGGAGGAACTGTTCCAGAACCTTCAGAATTTTCTTCAGGTTGTGGTGCCGGAGATCGAGGCGGCAGGCGCAAGGCTGGCCTTGCACCCGGATGATCCGCCGCGATCCCTTTTCGGTCTGCCGCGGATTGCCGGGACGCAGGCCGACCTGGAACGTATCGCGGGCTTGTCTTCTTCGAACGCGCATGGCTTCACGCTCTGCGCGGGTTCTCTTGGGGTGCATGCGGAAAACGATCTGCCGGCGATTGTCGAAGCGCTTGGCGAGCGCCTTCACTTCGTGCACCTGCGCGCCACCAGGCGCGAGGCCGATCCGCGGAGTTTCCATGAAGATGCCCATCTGGAGGGCGATATCGACATGGTCGCCATTATCCGGGCCTTGCGGCGCCTGGAACGCGGCAATGGCAACCATCTGCCGATGCGTCCGGATCACGGTCACCGCATTTTGAACGATCTGACGGGAACCTCCACGCCGGGCTATCCTGCCATTGGACGGTTGCGCGGGCTCGCGGAACTGCGCGGTGTGACCCGCGCGGTTGATGCTTTCGAGGGTAGGACTGCAGGCTAGGTTGCTGGTGCCGCTGGGGGGCGTCTTGCTTGACGGCACCGCCGTTGAAGTTACATGACTGCGGGCACACGTTGTTCCAGCCTGCCGGATCCCGCATGACTTCATCTTCGCTGACCGAACGCCCCGACACGACAGGGGGCACCCTATTGGAGAAGGGGCGGGACACGATCCTGATCGAAGGACTGCTGCTACCGACGGAAATCGGTGTACTCGATAGCGAAAAGGGGCGCCGTCAGGCGGTGCGCTTCGATGTCGAGATCGTCACGGTGCCGGACTACCGCAGGATCGTCCGTGAGACCGGGCAGTATGTGTCCTATGCGGATACGGTCGCGTTCATTCAGGGTAAGGCGGCGACCGGCGGCCATGTCGAGCTGGTGGAAGAATGGGCCGAAGCCGTGGCTGAGTTTGCACTCGGCAATCCGCTCGCCGACGAGGTGTCGGTTAAGGTGACAAAGCCGGACATCTTTGAAGATGCCAGCGGAGTTGGCATCCGTATCACCCGAAGGCGCGGTTGATCGCCGGCTTGCCGGGGTGTCCGTGCCGCCTATTTCACTGCTGACGTCTTCCTCAATTGTTCCCCTTCCTTTTTCCGGAGCCTTTTCAAGATGATTTCCGCCGACCGCCTTTTGCCCTTGTGGCTCAAGTACCGCGATGCGCTCGAAAGCCCGATCCGCACTTTCTCCTTCGAAAAATTCAACAAGACCTTCGAGGATAAAACCTACCAGATGGGGGTTCTGAACCTCTCTCCGGACAGCACCTATCGCGAAACGGTCTGCCACACATTCGAGGCCGCGCTTTATCGCGGGCGGCGCATGACCCTGGAAGGGGCGGCAATGGTCGATATCGGGGCCGAGTCGACCGGAGAGACGGCGGATCTTGTTGCAGCCGAACGGCAGATTGACCGTATGCGGCCTGTGGTGAAGGCGCTGGCAGAGGAAAACATCCTTTGCTCGGTGGAAACCTATCATCCGGAAGTGGGTGTTGCTCTGCTTGAGGCCGGCGCCGGTGTTGTCAATCTGACCGGCCGTGTCGATGACACGGCTTTCTATGAAGCGATTGCCGCGCACAAGGCCGGCATCGTCCTGTGTTACACGCCCGGTGAAAATGCCCGGTCCGCCGATTACCTGCCACCGGCGGAAGATATCTTCGATCACCAGCTGACCTTCTTCAAGGAGCGTATCCGAATGGCGACGGAGGCAGGTATCGAACGGCTCTGGGTCGATCCGGGGTTCGGGTTTGCCCTGCATTTGCCGGATGGGCCGGACCGGATCCGCTATCAGACCGACAGCATCCTGCAGTCCTTCCGCCTGCGGGAGCTGGGCTGGCCCGTTACCGTGCAGCTGACCGGTGCAGTCTATCTTTTCCGGGACGAGGTTCGGGTCGCCCAGACCAGTGCAGCCACCATCGCGGTCATGTCCAAAGCCAACCTGGTGCGCAGTCATGAAGTGCCGCGGGTGCAGCCGGTCTTGAACCTGCAGGAATTTGCCTGAAGACTGTCAGCAGCCGGACTTGTGGGAGGAAAAAAGATGGCGGAGCAAAAGATTGCGCTGGTGACAGGGGCGGGGAAGCGGCTCGGAAAAGCCATCGCCAAAGGTCTGGCGGACAAGGGCTATGCCATGGGGCTGCACTTCAATTCATCTGTGGGGGGCGCACAGGACCTTCACGATGAAATCGTGGCAGCCGGAGGCAAGGCGAAGCTCCTGCAGAAGGACTTGAGCAAACCGGAAACCGCGGGTGAGCTGATTGAGGAGACCGCGACAGCTCTCGGCGGGCCGGTTTCTGTCCTGGTGAATTCAGCCTCGGCGTTCAACACAGACAGTCTGGGCGATCTGACCCTCGAGACCTGGCAGTTCCTGATGAATGTGAACGCAGCTGCGCCTGTCTTCCTGATGCAGGCCTTTGCCAGGCAGGACCCGATGCCGGAGGGCGGCGCCATCATCAACATGCTCGACACGCAGATGCTCTCGGCCGCGCCGGAACGGTTCAGCTATTTTTGCGGCAAGTTTGCCCTGGACGGGGCGACGCGTCTGGCGGCCTACGATCTTGGCAAGGCGGGGGTCCGGGTCAACGCGATTGCGCCGGGCCTGATCCTGCCGAGCGACCAGACCCAGGAAAATTTCGACAGTCGTCAGAAGCTGACGCCGCTTGGGCCGGGGCTCGGCCCGCAGGATGTTGTCGATACGGTGATTTACCTTGTCGAGGCGAAACAGGTTACGGGCCACACGGTCGTGGTGGATGCCGGTCAGAGGCTCATGGGCTTCGGAAACGCGCCGATCGGCT